>JAGLDT010000120.1 GCA_023145485.1 Cocleimonas sp.
ACATCTTTTTTATTTAATCTAAACAACGATTTTCCACTGCCTATTTTGCGCCTTCAGTCAGACCTAAATGACTTGCTTTCAAGTCCCTCTTGTCTGAGTGAGCGGCGCATTCTATAGATTATTTCCTACACGTCAATACTTTATTGCAAAAAAGTTCAATTTAATTTGGTTTCTAGACCTGACTCGTCCTAGCACACAAACCTGAGGTACTGCTTAACCACTCCATTTTGGCAAATATCCATCAAATACAAGCTATATTTTTCTTTGAAAGTCATCTGTATATTCTCGCCTTGCTTCCTATTATTCTCCTTCCTTTATCTAAAACCTGTCATCACATCCTCTTTAATACCTTAATACCCAACAAATCCAAACCTGTTTCTAAGGTTTCAGCGGTGAGTTTAGCCAATTTCAAACGGCTGTTTTTAACCTCTTTCTCTGCTTTTAAAATCGGACAGGATTCATAAAAGGTCATAAAATTACCTGCTAGTTCAAACAGGTAATTACATAGAGTATTAGGTGTACCGTCTTTAGCTACTAATTCAATTGTTTCAGGTAATTGCAATAGTTTAACCGCTAACTGCTTTTCAGCTACTTCGATTAAATCTAGTGCTGCATTACTATCAAACTCTCCCGCTTTACGGAAAATACTTTGAATACGTGCGTAGGCATATTGTAAATAAGGCGCAGTATTACCTTCAAAACTAAGCATGGTATCCCAGTTAAAAATATAATCAGAGCTACGGTTTTTGCTGAGATCCGCGTATTTCACTGCGCCAATACCTACTGTATGTGCTACCGTTTTACGCTCAGCTTCATCAAGATCAGGATTCTTCTCATTCACCATATCCAATGCGCGTTGCTCTGCCTCTTTAAGTAAGTCAATGAGCTTTACCGTTCCACCGTCACGGGTTGCAAAGGGTTTGCCGTTTTTACCCATCATAGTCCCAAATGCCATATGCTCTAATTTTATTGCTAGCGGTACAAAATTGGCTTTTTTAGCAATACTAAAAACTTGATTAAGGTGCAGGCTTTGACGAGCATCAACAAAGTAT
Source organism: Cocleimonas sp. (assembly GCA_023145485.1). GTDB lineage: Bacteria > Pseudomonadota > Gammaproteobacteria > Thiotrichales > Thiotrichaceae > JAGLBW01. Next base: position 1,053 of record JAGLDT010000120.1, read on the forward strand.
AAGATTCGATTGGCTTGTAATTTATGATGACGATAACGCAAAGCCGCAAGATCTGTAGTGGCATAAAGGTAGCCACCATTGGATTTTTGTACAATCGCGGGTAAGATTTTATCATCCTTACCTTTGAATTCATCCAAAAATACGCATTGCGCACCTTGATCCTCAGTGAGTAAATTAGCATTTTTTAGATCAATCACAACCCGTGATAGATCATCGTTATAGCCACTTTCTGGCATGACATCATCACGGGTCAACAGTACATTGAGACGCTTATATACATCTTCACAATGTTGTAATGAAATATCGATAAACTGTTGCCATAACACTAAGCAAGCTGAGTCACCTGCTTGTAATTTCACGACATAATTGCGTGCAGTTTCAGCAAAATCAGGCTCAGCATCAAAGCGTTTTTTTGCCTCACGATAGAAACCTTCCAAATCAGAAAGTTGCATTGATAACTCATTATCTGAGGCTTGCAAGCTATTCATATGCGCCAACAACATACCAAATTGCGTCCCCCAATCACCGACATGGTTTTGTGGAATCACCTTATGTCCGATAAAGCGCAACACACGCACAATGACATCACCAATAATGGTGGAACGCAAATGCCCAACGTGCATTTCCTTCGCAAGATTAGGACCAGAATAATCAATCACCACCGTTTGCGGATTTTCTACTTGCTCTATATTCAACTTATCTGCACTTAATGCTAATTCAAGCTGTTGGCTTAACCAATCAGGCTTTAGATGAATATTTAAAAAACCGGGCCCTGCAATCTCTACTTTATCTGCAATATCAGATAAATCCAGTGCTTCCAAAACCTTAGTTGCCAATTGTCGTGGATTCATTTTTAGCTTTTTCGCCACTCCCATGACACCATTGGCTTGATAATGCCCAAATTCGGCTTTATTGGATTGCTTAATAACAGCAGGTGTCCCCTCTGTCGCCCCTGCGCTGATAAGGGCTGTTGATATGCGCTGGTCGAGAACCTGACGGATGTTCATAAAAGATGTCCTAAATAATGAAGGAGGTTCCAAACAACATATGGATACATTTATTATTTGAAACATCCTAGGTAAAAAAAGTCAAAACGGATTCTATCGTATAGACAATTCTCATCGCAACTATCATTCGAAACTGTTCTACTTAGAAGTAAGCATTTAATACTTGAAATGGATACTCCTAATGAAAGAAGAAAAAGTAAACCGTATTATCTATGGGCTAATGATTATTGGTTTGATCATGGTTTTAACAGGCGTTGGATTAGCAACATTTACCAAAATAGCATCAGGTGGTGGCTTTATGTTACTCGCTTTACTAATTGCGATTGGTCTATTGTTAGTCGCACCTTCAAAGATGTACTTAACCTTTCAAATGATGAGAAAAAATGATGAAAAACTTAGAAGGAAAAATACAGAATCTTAAGAAATAATAGCTTAACATCCCGCCTATAAAGCCTCTGCTTTCTTCTATACTTTTTATAAAAATGATGAAAAGCTGATTAATATTTTTATCAGCACAATAGCAACTCGTCTAATTTTCACTAAAAATGTTGTTATTTTTGCCCTATACTTTCCTATCGATTTTAATAATACGAGTGGAAGCATCCTCTTATGACAACAGCGTCACCGCATAGATCTTTCTATTCCTTTTTACAAAAAATAAAAAATAGTCGACAAGTTCTTTTAACCCTGACACTTTTTAGTTTTCTGTTTGTTTTATCTTCAAATATATACGCTGATAGTGAACCCCTAAAACCCTTAGAAGCCCCTAAAGACCTTGACATACTTAAAGTAACGCTTGGTGAACGCTTATTTCATGATGTTCGACTGTCTAAAGATAATACATTAGCATGCGCAGGTTGCCACAATCTAGCATTAGGCGGTGCTGATAATAAAGCCCTGTCTGTGGGTATTAAGGGGGGGATTGGCGGGGTTAATTCACCAACTGTTTATAATAGTGGCTTATTATTCCGACAATTTTGGGATGGTCGAGCGGCAACACTGTCTGATCAAGTCGATGGCCCTGTTCAGGCTGATGTGGAGATGGGTTCCTTATGGCCAGAAGTAATTCTTAAACTTTATAAAGATAAAACTTACCCTGCCGAATTCCGCGCTATCTATAAAAAAGATAAAGAGGCAATCTCCCGTGAGCATATTAAAGATGCTATTGCTGAATTTGAGCGTTCACTCGTCACCATCAACTCACCTTTTGACCGTTATCTGAAGGGGGATAAAAAGGCCATTGATACGCAGGCAAAAGAAGGGTATCGCTTGTTTAAATATTATGGCTGTGCTTCTTGCCATCAAGGCGCTAATGTTGGTGGCAATATGTATCAAGTCTTTGGTGTTGTTACTTCTTATTTTGAAAAACACGGAGGAATTAAACACGGTGATAAAGGACGCTTTAATGTCACTGGGAATCCAGAAGATATGCATCGTTTTAAAGTACCATCCTTGCGAATGGCGGCGCTAACCGCGCCTTATTTGCATAATGGTAAAGCTGAAACGTTAAGAGATGCAGTTGATATTATGTTTGAACATCAGCTGGGGCGTAAAGCTCCTGATAACGATAAAGAGGCGATTGTACATTTTATAAAAACACTGGCTGGAGAGCATCCATCACTTAACAAGGAGGTGAAATAATGCGCTTACAAAAAGGGTTTAGCATTGCGATGACATTAGTACTATTGCTAGGTCTACTGTCCATTACAGCCATTGTTGTGTCCTATTATTTTATTGATAAAACAAGAAATAATACCTTTGAAGACAATATAGTGAGCTTAAATAATTTGCAACAACTGGATGCAAAGTGGAGTGAGAGTATTTTAAGAACGCGTGATTATACTTTACAAGATTTTGATCAGTTAGCACGTTATATAATCAGAATACGGCAGGTTTTAGGCTCTCTTGATCAGCAGGGAATGTCTGATAAAAAAACAGTTGGAAAAGCAACGGCACAACACTATCAAGCTTATAAGCATTTCTTTGCAATAAAAAATGAAGCTGTTGAGCACTACAAATCACAACAAGCTATTTTACGTAACTCTGTTCGTTATTTACCAGAAGCAGGTGAGATCGCACAACGCGCATTAGCTGGAACAGAAAATAAAAAAACAACCGAGCTTTTACTGTCATCAACACTTATCATAAATCAATATTTGCTTAATATTTCCACTACTGAGGCGATTAAAGAAAAGCTTAATGTGCTAAAAAAACAAAGCATCAATAAAAATAGCGCAATAAAAAAGCAAATGCAAGATTATCTTATTCATTCCAATTTAATAGTTAAGCATAAACCCAAAGTTGATAAAATGTTACAAACCGCAATGTCCATTGATATTGCGGAGCTATCTACCCAACTTGTTAACCAATACGTTATCTCACAAGAAGGAATAAAACAACGTATTAAAGATTGGCAACAAATAATGCTCGTTGGTGTTGCGATGTTATTAGTACTATCAGCATGGTTTTTACTGCGTTTACGTAAAAATGCTTCTAAAATATTGCTTGCCAATATAAAAAATAAAACAATCCAAAAGCAGCTAATACAAGCTGAGGCACGGATAAAACAAGTTAATAAAAACATGGCTAAAATCGGTCAACAAGCTGCATTAGGACAACTTAGCCTTAATACATTTAAACGCCTCAATACCGCTATGCCTGCATTAGCGACACATATTACATTTATTAGAAGGCTAAAAACAATCAATGCTTTATCACCACACTCGAAGAAAATGGAGCTATTGATTGAAAATATGGATGATTTATACCACAACATCCATGAGTTAGGCACACTGATTGACCCTAAAGAAAATAAAGACCAACAGGGTAGCTTCGATTTTAATCATATCATCCAGTCAGCATTTGAGACTGTTTCATCCTCTGTTGATTCATCTGCTACTTTTAATAAACAGTTAAGCGCCGTTCCCGCTATTCAAGCCAGCTCAATTGATTTGTACCAAATTGCAACGAAACTATTGCAACTGTCCGCAACAAGCTGGAAAGAAGGCGATGAGAGTATTTTTATAAAAACATGGGCAACAGGACATTATGCTAACCTGTGTTTAAGTCTTTCAGGATATGAGCATCTTGAAGCACTCTATGCTGAAGAAACACTAACAGACCTCAGAGAGTTGCTTCTAAAAAATTCTGCAATATTAAAGCTCACCCCACGGGAAGATGGTAAAAGTGCCATTGTTTGGGTCTCTTTTCCTTATCAATGACAACAACCAGAATAAGCACTATTGCCATCCATTAATACTCGCGCTTTATAACGATAATTACTTTCTGACATGCCATCATTGCAATGCTGTTTTTCTGTCATAACGACGACGGAACGTTGAGCAGAAGCTGCATTGATGATCACTGTTCCCGCAGGACTATTCATTGCCTTACCATGAAAGACCACAGGTACTGTAAATTTCACGCCATCCAATGTGTTAACATCTACTTTATTTGCATAAATATTCATATTCCAAAATGGCTCTGTGCCAATACAGCTAAACAGCTTCTGATGAATGCTTGGTTTATTATAGGCGCGGAGATAATGAGAGTTGACCCAGCCCTGTCGCCCCTGCCATGCAACCTTTACCCATAAACTACTCCCTGTATATTCTTCAGCCCAACGTAATACCTGAATTCCTTTTGCATTATAGGGCAAACGTGATGTGATCGAATATGAGGCATTAGACCCTGTTCTCATATTCAAATGATCACCAACGGCAACCTTAGTAACTTCCATCTGCTCAGGTTTTGCCTGTATCTTTGCCATCAAAAACATACCTCCTAATATCATCAGTAAAATCAATAGCTGTTTCATAATACCTCCTTCCTTAAAGTTGACTCTATTCCAACTTCATGGCTTCCCGAAAAGGAGAAAACCACTCAATATAGGATAACTCTGAGCGCTAGCAAAAAAATACCTAATGAATAGGGGTGAGCTTGAATAACGCCTTCTCTTATATGTAGTACAATATTAGGATTATTGATTAAAGGACGTTCCGATTGAGTAAAAAAAAATATCTACTACTATTTATTATAGTGGGCATTATTCTAATATTATTAGGTGTCACTACCTATGAGATTAACCCTTACAAAACCGCTTCTGACAATATTCGCGCACGCGTGTTTGGTTTTGATGTTTACCGCATCCCAAGTAGCTCAATGGAACCTACTTTAGTACCAGGGGACTATATTTATATATCAGCGAGTGGCTATGACAATGAAAGTATGCAACCCAATGATGTATTAGTTTTTCTTTATCCTAAAGATCACAACACACATTACATCAAACGCCTCATTGCCAAAGCAGGTGATCGTGTGCGGATTGAAAATTTTATTGTTTATATTAATGATAAACCCTTGCCACAACTCTATATCAATACAACTCGGCTCAAGCAACCTTTTTCACGTTTTATGCAAGAAAAACAAGTTCCTAAAGGGCACTTATTCCTCTTAGGTGATAACCGTGATAATAGCAATGACAGTCGTTTTTTTGGTTTTTTACCTGAAAAAGATGTTATTGGTGAAGCTGTTTCATTGATTTTTGGTAAAGATGGGCGCACAGGTAATACGATTGAATAAATCACTGAGCAACTCGTTGAATGCTTTATTGCAATCTGCTGATATAAGTAAGGGAATATTCGTCACAGGAACCAATACAGCGGTAGGGAAAACATGGTTTGGATGCCAATTAATAACACATTTGCGACAACAAGGGATTGACGTTGCCCCACGTAAACCCGTTGAATCGGGCTGGTCTGATGATACAAGCGAAACCGATGCATGGAAGTTAGCAGCAGCTGCTGATAAATTATATCAACTTGATATTATTTGCCCCAACCGTTTTAAAGCGCCAGTCTCCCCAACTCGTGCAGCTCGCTTAGAAGCACATAAACTATCCTTAACTCAATTAAAACAACAATGCCTTGTTTCACTTCGGCCTGAGCAACTCCTGTATATCGAAGGGGCGGGAGGTTTTTACTCCCCTCTCTGTGAAGATGGTTTAAATGCGGATCTTTGTGAGGTATTAGGACTAGCCGTTATCTTAGTGGCTGAAGATAAATTAGGCTGTATTAATCAAGTCTTACTAACAGTTGAAGCCATTAAACAACGTGGATTAACACTGATTGGTGTGGTATTAAATCAATGGCAAACTGATCATTTAGAGACTCAACAAGATAATTTGCAGGATTTAAAAGAATACCTTATAAATGACGTTATTATTACTCTTTAAGGAGAATAAAAAAATGTATAGAGCAATTCCCTTCTTATTAATGATAGCCAGTATGATAATCTGTCATTCCATGGCAAAATGCAGAGGAGCTAACACTAACCATGCTTGAATTTTCTCTCACATGGTTCTTAGAAGGCTTCTTACACCCCTTAGAAACCCCCTCACATCTTATTCTGCTTGTTGCTTTAGGTGTATTATTAGGGCAACACGCAAGCGCACACTTTATTCGTAATATACTATTATTTTGTGTCGCAGTGATTACAGGGTTTACGATTAATAACTACTTCCCCTTACGTTGGAATAATGAACTTATACTCTTATTTCTAGCTCTATTTGTCAGTTTATTAACAATATTACGCCTGAATTATCGCTTATTATGGGTGCAATTTATGATTCCCCTACTAAGTATAGCCTGTGGTTTCATGCTGGGGTTAGACTCTAGCCCTATTGTTATTCCAGGCTTAGGGGCTGATACTTTTTATAATTGGTTACTTGGTGCAACCATTGGAATTTATAGTGCTGTCATTCTCATTGCAGTGATCAGCTTATTATTACGCGACCTATTTCAAGGTATTATTTTACGCGTGCTAGGCTCATGGATTTCCACCAGCTCATTGTTTGTATTGACACTTTTAATGGTTAAGGGAAACTAATCTCACTATGAAAAAAATCACCTTATTATTGGCATTATGGAGCTTATTATTTGCATCACTTGCTTATGCCCACTTTCACTATAATATAACCGCTACCGCCACCTTACAGGCCAATAATAAAAAGCAATTAACCGCTGTTGGTATGGAGTGGGTTTATGGTCAAGAAGTCAGTGGGATGATGCTAAAATCAGGGCAAAGCATCAACGCACTAGCCAATGGTATTATGACCGATTTAGTCAAACTAGATTATTTCACCCAATTAGAATTAAATGGCAAACGCATTGCAATAAAACAAGTCACTGACTACAAATTAGTGAAAATCAAACAAGGCAATCAAAATCTGCTTAAACTTAGTTTTCTACTGCCCCTGCAATCCCCTCTGTTTATTCAAGGCAATACGTTGGCTATCGTTCACACTGACCCTGGTGCTTCAGCCTCTATTTTTTACCATCACACCAATAATATTATACTAGGCAATACCTTCAAATCGCTCTGTCAATCTAATATTCAAGCCATTAAAGGATTTGAAGCAGGCGAAGCACCAGAACTTGTTAGAATCAGTTGTAATCAATAGGAAATAATGATGCCCATAGGAAGTTTATATATTATCTCAGCCCCATCAGGTGCGGGAAAGACCAGTTTAATTAGCGAGTTGATCAAACAGGATGCAGAGATAAAAGTTGCTATATCACACACCACTCGCCCTGCTCGCCCTGGTGAAGAAGAGGGTAAACATTATCACTTTACCCAAAGTGATGATTTTAAAACTAAAATAGATCAAGGGCACTTTCTTGAATATGCACAAGTCTTTGGTCATTACTATGGAACATCCAACCAAGCCATTGATACACAACTAGAAAGTAATCATGATGTTATTTTAGAAATAGACTGGCAAGGCGCACAACAAGTACGCAAACTACGCTCTGATGCCATCAGTATTTTTATCCTTCCCCCTTCTGTGGAAGCCCTAAAACAACGTCTATCAGGGAGAAAACAAGACTCTCAAGCCGTGATAAAAACACGTCTACAACAAGCCTGTGATGATATGTCTTACTACCCTGAATTTGATTACCTTGTTATTAATGACAACTTTGATACTGCCGTTACAGACCTTGCTAGCATTTTTCAATGCGAGCGACTGAAACTTGCCAAGCAACAACAACGTCATCAAGAATTTCTTATGGCGATCACCACTGAATCCTAATGTTATGAAAATTAATTAAATCGATATAAAATACGATTTGAAGACTCAATACTTAGCAGGCATTGATGGTTTAAGAGCCATTGCTGTACTCGCTGTGATGGCATTTCATCTAGATCCTGTTTTCTTACCGAGTGGTTTTACAGGGGTGGATGTCTTTTTTGTCATCTCTGGTTATGTGATCAGCAAATCATTGAGTCAACGATCATCAACTGCCTTTTTTCCCTATCTTTTAGGATTCTATAAACGCCGTGTTATTAGGATTCTTCCTGCACTTTTAGTGTTTCTCCTTATTGCTAGTCTTCTCTCTACGCTCTTTATACCTGCTGCGTGGTTAAGCGTGACCAGTAGTAAAACAGGGTTAGGGGCATTTTGGGGTGTTAGTAATTATATGCTGTTATGGCATACGGATGGCTATTTCTCACCTCAGGTTGATTTTAATCCTTTTGTGCATACTTGGTCACTTGCAGTTGAAGAGCAATTTTATGTATTTTTTCCGTTTCTTTTTTATATTTGGATTAAATCTCAACAGCTAACAACTTTTTTAGGATTCTTTTTACGTTCTTTATTGCCGAGCTTAGCCATTATTTCTTTGGGTTATGCCGCTTATGAAACCACAGCATACCCTGATCAGTCTTTTTATCTATTACCGAGTCGATTCTGGGAGCTGGCTGCAGGTGCTCTACTATTCAAACTGCATTCAAATAATGTATTTTTTGATCGATCAAAATATAGTTCAGCTCTATTTTTTGGCTTAGGTCTCTTATTACTCGTCATTGGCTTTATTTACTCAGAAAAAGAGCTGTTTCCCTTCCCTTGGGCAATTGCACCTGTATTGGGAACGCTATTATTAATTAATGGAATTGCTAACCCTGCTTCTCGTCCTTCTACTATACACAATGCTCTTCAATCAAATGTTTTAGGCTATATCGGAAAAATATCATATTCCCTGTATTTATGGCATTGGGGAGTTTATGTATTATTTCGCTGGACAGTGGGTTTAGATACTTTGCTTAAAGTGCTAGTAGCATTGGTACTAACCTTTTTCTTGGCAATCGCTTCCTATCATTTTATTGAGTCGCCTATACGAGATAACACTTCTTTTAAGCACTGGAGAAGTTGGAAGGTGATTGCACTCGGTCTTATCATTATCGGTGCATCTTATTTCATTTCTCAAAAGATCTTTGAGTCACAGCCTATGCTTAGTTTAAGTGTCACTAAGGATAAGCTAATCTGGTATCCTAATGCACAACCAAATATTAAACCTTCAGCCAATGAAGTAAAGCTCCAATCGCACTTCAAAGGACGTAAATTATTTGTTGTCGGTGACTCACATACAATGGCATACAGTCAAATGCTACATGAAATATCGGTTCGATTAGGGATTGAAGTTCATAAATATCCAACCGGTCATTGTCGTCCCATGAACCTTCTTTTTTCTGCCACTCAGTCAGATTTCTGCCAACAGCGCACTAAAGATGTCTTCAATACTATTAAAAAATTATCAACCTCTGGTGATATTGTCTTTTTTGCTTCATTACGTATGAATAGATTGTGCGATCAATGGGAAGTCGCTGATATAAAAGGCGTTATTCATAGACAAAATAGTCGCGAATTTAAAGCAGATCAACAATTAGCACTACAGCAGGCTAGTAGTATTATTCAGGTGCTATCTAAGCAGGGACTAAAGGTCTTAATTGACACTCCAAAACCTGTCTTTAAAGCCCCTCCTTTTCGCTGTTCTGATTGGTTTAATCAATTGAATCCTATTTGTCAGTCTGGCATGACAATTAAGCGTCAATTCTTACTAGAGCATCAACAGTCGGTTATCGCATCACTTAAATCATTACAAGCTAGGCATCAGAATGTTTCTATTTGGAATCCTTTTGTTACGCTTTGCAAAAATGATATTTGTTCTGCCTTTGATGATGATAAACCTTTATTTTTTGATGGAGATCATTTAAGTGGGCATGGTAATCAAGTACTAATCCCTTCATTTAAGCGGAAGATTTTAGAAATTTTTAGCGGTTTATAATTCAGGTATCATATACTCTTATTTAGCTATTAATAATAAGCCTTTACTTCACTAAGATAGGAAAATAAATGTCTAAAACAGCGCTAATAACAGGAATTACGGGTCAGGATGGCGCGTACCTTGCTAAATTGCTACTCAATAAAAATTATACGGTTTATGGCGCTTATCGTCGTGCGAGTACTAATAGAGGACGTTTTTGGAGAATTGAGGCGCTAGAAGTCGATAAGCATCCTAATTTTCATTTAGTTGAGTATGATTTAACTGATATGGGTGCAGCGATTCGTTTATTAGAAAAAGCAAAGCCGAATGAGGTCTATAATTTAGCAGCGCAAAGTTTTGTTGCAGTTTCTTTTGATCAACCTGTTACAACCGCGGAAATTAATGCCATTGGACCACTTAATTTGTTAGAGGCGATTAGAACCGTTGATTCATCGATACGTTTTTATCAAGCATCAACCTCAGAAATGTTTGGCAAAGTTCAAGAAATACCCCAAACAGAAACAACACCCTTATACCCTTGCAGTCCATACGGGGTAGCGAAGGTTTTCGCGCATTGGATGACTATTAATTACCATGAATCCTATAATATATTTGCTACCAGTGGAATTCTGTTTAACCATGAATCACCTTTGCGTGGAAGTGAGTTTGTTACTCGTAAAATCACACAGGCTGTCGCGAATATTCATCTGGGAAAACAGGATAAAGTAGAACTAGGTAATCTCAATGCTAAACGTGACTGGGGATATGCCGAAGAATACGTTGAAGGAATGTGGCGCATGTTGCAAGCCGATAAACCCCGCTCCTATATTCTTGCAACGGGGCGTACTCAAACGGTTCGAGACTTTGTTGAAATGGCATTTAAGGCGGTTTCTATCGATCTTCGCTGGCAGGGTGACGGGGTTGATGAAGTTGGTTTTGATGCAAAAACAGGAATCAAACGGGTTTCTGTCAACCCTGAATTTTATCGACCATCCGAGGTGAATTTATTAATCGGAAATCCTCAAAAAGCAGAAAAATACTTAGGCTGGAAGGCAAAAACAACATTGGAAGAACTCTGTAAAATGATGGTGGAGGCAGATTTAGAACAGAGTCGTTAGGAACAAAAATTGTAACTACTCAGCGTGATTTTA
>JAGLDT010000121.1 GCA_023145485.1 Cocleimonas sp.
CGACGATCACAGTTTCCATGCGTACAATTTTTTGTATCATAATCCGTTGCTTTACGATTACCTGCGCCTGCTTTTGTACCGTTTAAATCCTGTCCCCATAATAGAAATTCAATGGCGTGATAACCTGTTGCGACATTGGATTCAACTTCGCCCGCTTCATGCAAGCTTTCTAATAAGGCTTTATTGATGGTGGTTGCATCAACCGCTTTGCCCATTACCTTGAGCTTTTTACTGGCAATAATATTCGCAGTGTAAAGTGGATTCTCATCCGATTCTGCACCATAAGCATCCGTGTTGACATAATCAATCAAACCCTCATCTAACGGCCATGCATTCACCTTGCCTTCCCATTCATCCACAATCACATTACCAAAACGATAAGCCTCTGATTGTTGATAAGGAACACGTGCTGCTTTCCATGCTACTTTTGCCGCGGTTAAGCTAGCCTCATTCGGTTTAGCAATAAAAGCATTGACCGATTTTTGCAATGCTTTTGCCGTCGTTAATGAGTCTTCATAAACAGCATGGGCGATATTAGAGTAATTAGTTAATACCGCTTTGCTAGAGACAGGCTCTGCAAATGAAGTGGAGGAGGTGAGTAGTAAGACGCTGATAGCGGTACTGAGTAATCGTTTTTTCATTGCAATTAGTTTCCTTCTATTGAATGAGGATTGGCTATGAAATTGGCTGTCCACAAGTTATAAATGACGATCTAATGGCTACTAATTCTAATATTGAGACACTTTTTCACACCCTCCTTTTTAGAGAGAGTGCTTGAAAGAAAATAGAATTAGCCCCTTTTGAAAATTAAATAGCCCGAAATGATGTTATTAAATTTTCGATCCTTGATGTTGAAATGATTTATCTAGTGCCAGATGCACGTGTATCGGCACTCGCTGAAAGTTCTTTATCGATCATTAGCAACCCTGTTCGACTGCCTTCTACCATTGCCATGCGATTCACAATGCCCATAAACAAATGCTCTTCTTCATGTTGTTCTGCGACATACCATTGCAGGAAGTTAAGCGTGGAGTAATCATCAGCGGCGGTTGTCGTCGCCACTAGCTCATTAATGGTTGAGGTGACATAGCACTCGTGTTTATAAATTTCTTTAAAAACATGTTGTAATGATTCATAGCTAAAAGGAGGCTGTTCAAGCTGGGGGATAATCGCCTGAGAGCCTGTGTCATTAATGTATTTAAAGATACGGCGCATATGCTCCATTTCTTCATCGGCATGCTCCATTAAGAATTTAGAGGCGCCTGTGTAATTTTGTGCTTCACACCATGACGCCATCTGTAAATACAGATTAGAGGAGTAGAATTCAACATCAATTTGGTTATTTAATTTATCAAGAATTTCTTGCGATAGCATACGATTGTCCTAAAAGTAATAATGTTAAAAGATTATGTATAGGTGAGGATTCTGAATCTTCAGCCTGCATAAGCTTGGGTTTAACATATTCCTTTTGAACAGCCGTTATTGCTTAGCCGGGGATGTTAGCCTAGTGCTTATTTTTCAAATAATAATGGTATTAAAAAGCATTCTCATTTGCAATATGAGCGCATTTTAGGGTTTGCTAATATTAATGTCAATGGCTTTTTTCGATTGTTTGAAGAGAAAAATAGAATAATATGAGCGTACTTAATAATTATCTTTAGTAGGTACTATGAAAAAAGCAGCAATTCAGCCTGAAAATAATAACGTTAAATATCAATA
>JAGLDT010000122.1 GCA_023145485.1 Cocleimonas sp.
CTATCATATTTTCTTAATTTTTATCAAAGTAACAAGGTGCTTGATAGAGCCTACTCTACTGCTATTTTGCTAAATATCTAATTTTTATTTTTAGGGTGCGGAATGTAGGTATTATAGTAAGGTTAGATGAATAAAAAATAACAGGATGTGAAAATGAAAAGACTAGGATGGTTGGGTATAACAAGCTTATTTTTTATTAGTTTATTAGCCAATGCGACGAGGTTTGATAGTAGTTATAGCTCTATTGAATTGCGTCACTGTAAACTATTAGAAAGTGATTCGATGGGTAGTGTGCAATCTTGCCCAGCATTTAGGGGGATAACAGTTAAAGTGATTGAAGGTGATTTACGGCAAACGATTAATTTAACGCGAAAAAATAAGGAGTATCCACTCAATTTGTGGCATAAAATTAGTCCTGTTTTTAGTCTTCTTGGTACTAAAATTGAATGGCGTCATACAAAGGGTAAACCAGAGGATATTAAAGGGATTATTGTTCGGTTTAATGCTTCAGAAGGCATGCATGAGTCAGCAAAAATAACGTCCTATTTGGCAGTTATAAAAATTAGCGCTAATAATATATGTGTTATTGGCAAGGTTGCTCCTCAAGCAAGGCAAAACCAAAAAGCGCGTGATATGTTAGATGGATCAAACAATATGCCTTGTTTTTGATGATTTATACAAAAAAGTCCCGCTTATAATTAAACGGGCTTTTTTTATGCAAAATTTAAACGGCTTATTGCAGAATAATCTCTGCATCAGTAATAACGACCGTAGCGCCTTCAGTGGCGTGAAATTGAACTATTTGTGAGTGCATTTCAGTAAAGACATTCAAATAACTACCGCCTTCAGGTGCGCCTCTTGTTGGATCAAGTATTGAGTTGTGATTTCCTTGTATAAACCTCACGATTTTTGGATTACCAATGGATACTTCATTCAACGGAGCAGAGGCTGCTGTTGCACCAAATACTGCAGCAAGTATTTCAGTGCTTGAGTTAGGGACTGTTTGATCAGAGAGGTGTACCGCACCACCATCACCGACTATTTCTGTCATTTGAATCGGATGAAGCATTGCAGCATCCTTAGCAAAGTTAATAGGGTCGGCAGAATCCATTACCCATTGCGTACCCAGTAAAAAGGCTTGATAGTCTGCCCCTGTTACGCCTTGTGCTGCTAAACCTGCCTTAATTGGTGGCCCAAATACTATAGAGTCTCGTAGTATGGTGCTGATGCTTGCGCCTGTTGTTAGTAAGGAGCTAGGCATCGATTTATCTTCTACCGCAAGGAAAGGAACGGTAACAATGCCACCTAATGAGTGAGCGACCATACCGATATTATCGGCATTAATATCGG
>JAGLDT010000123.1 GCA_023145485.1 Cocleimonas sp.
TTATTAAATCCTCAGCCCTAAGCTTTCTGCTTAAATTGGTGAGAAAACGCCATGGACATTCCTTAAACCAAGGTGTAACAGCATAATTTATGACCTCCTATTACTAATTTCATCTTGAAGATAGGCAGTTGATTCGTTATAAAGCGCGAGCTTCGGTGCATGTGAGATTAAGAGTCTTTAGGTATCTTCCAATATTAAACGGTGAAAATCGCTATTTTTAACGATACTCAGGATAGAAAACCACGATCTTGCTACCATCATTTCATTTAAAAAAAAGGAATTAACAATGAATCATAACCTTGCGGTAGAAGAGATTAAACAATTGATATTAAATGCCCCAATAGGGAAATATATTGGTGATCATGGGGCGCAAGTCTTTGCAGAGCATGCTGATAAAGAAATTACCATTAAACCCAATGAGTATCTGTATCATCATGGTGAGTTGGAAAATCATTTTTATATTATTACCAGTGGAAAACTGTCGTATGTTAAAGAAAATATAACGAAAGATAAGCCAGCAAGGGTCTTAGAAACCTTAGAGCAAGGCGATTTAATTGCAGAATTGAGTTTTATTGATGATACACCCCACACCACCTCCTGCATGGCATTTAGTGAGGCTACGGTTATCTGTTTTCAAGCAAATGATATTCGCCCTTTAATTATTCAAGAGCCTCGTGTTATGTTTGATTTTATGCGTGCTGTTATTAAGCGTGTTCATCATACCGTCTCTAAAATTTCTAAACAGCAATTAGCATTATCAGACTATGTTTCTACGGCAGGCCGAGGTCAATTATAGTCTAGGTTCGTTTTTTATACTGAACGACATTAGAAAGGTAGCTAATTGATCTATATAGTTAGAAAAACCACTCTAGCGTATAATCTTTATTAAAATAAAAAAATACCAAAAAAAATCCGTCTATATTACTGATATGAACGTTCCTAGCAATATCGAAACAAATCAGCAAAAGGAATTTCTATGCACGTTCGTCATTTATTCTTTCTTTTTTCGGGTGCTTCTCTTCTCCTTATTTTTACTTTAGGGCTTATCTGGCCCATTGTATTTTGGTTTTTATTGTTGCTCATTCCTATTATTGGCTTGGGTATTTATGATATTACTCAGCGTCGTCATACTTTATTAAAAAATTACCCTGTCATTGGGCATATGCGTT
This sequence comes from Cocleimonas sp., assembly GCA_023145485.1. Lineage (GTDB taxonomy): Bacteria > Pseudomonadota > Gammaproteobacteria > Thiotrichales > Thiotrichaceae > JAGLBW01. Next base: position 1,170 of record JAGLDT010000123.1, read on the forward strand.
ATGTATTGGAATCCATTCGTCCTGAAATACAGCAATATTTTGTTGAATCCAACACCAATGGGCAACCGATTAGCCTTGAATTTCGTTCTTTAGTTTATCAACGTGCAAAAGGGGTAAGGGATACCCGTCCTTTTGGTACGCAGTTTGATGTCTATAAAGAGGGCTATGAGTGGATTACTCACTCCATTGCACCGCATCAAATTGTTGATCATCATCCTCGTATTCTTTTTGGTGAATATAATTGCGCTAAGCCTTACTCTGCTTCTCCTTTAAATATTTCTGCAATGAGCTTTGGTGCTTTGAGTCAAAATGCCATTATGGCGTTAAATAAAGGCGCGAAAATAGACAACTTTGCTCATAATACGGGTGAAGGTGGCTTAACACCGTACCACTTAAAATACGGTGGCGATATTATTTGGCAGATTGGTACAGGATATTTCGGTTGTCGCTCGAAAGACGGATATTTTGATGCAGAGATGTTTGCAGAAAAAGCCACTAACGATGTGGTTAAGATGATTGAGATTAAACTCTCTCAAGGTGCCAAACCAGGGCATGGCGGTATATTGCCCGCTGCAAAAGTCACCCCTGAAATCGCAAAAATTCGTAATGTGCCCTTAGGTGAAGATGTTATTTCCCCTCCTGCTCACTCCGCTTTTTTTAATCCTATTACTCTCTTAGAGTTTGTACAAAAACTACGTGATTTATCAGGTGGAAAGCCCGTGGGTTTTAAGCTTTGTATTGGTTGTGAAATTGAGTTTTTATCTATCTGTAAAGCAATGCTAGAGACAGGCATCACGCCAGATTTCATTACCATTGATGGCAGTGAAGGTGGCACAGGTGCTGCCCCCATTGAAATGACAAACTCCGTGGGGATGCCATTGCGAGAAGGTTTAGTGTTAGTTCACAATGCTTTAATGGGGATTGGTGTGCGGGATCGAGTAAAACTTATCGCCTCTGGTAAAGCTTTATCCGCTTTTCATATTGTACGTTTGTTAGCACTGGGTGCTGATAGCGTTAACGCAGCACGGGCAATGATGTTCGCGCTTGGTTGTATTCAGTCCCGTAATTGTAATACAGATCATTGCCCTACGGGTATCGCTACTCAAAATCCAGCCCGTTTTAAGGCATTAGATATTGATCATAAAGCGCAACGCGTCGCTAACTATCATAGGACAACCATTGAAAACCTTGTCGAGTTAATTGCGGTTGCAGGAATGGAACACTTAGAACAAATAAAACCACATCATATTTACCATCGTATCAGTGGACCTAAGATTAAGCATTTTGGTGAGCTTTATTCATTTTTGAATGAAAATGCATTAATTGACGGAAGTGTATTATCTGAAAAATGGGAAACCAACTGGCAACTAGCCACATCTGATAGCTGGTGTTGAATTCAGTTGTACTGATAGCTGATTATAGATTACTGGAAAACACCACCAGATGATCAATCTCCAACGTAATCCCTAATTTCTCTCCAATGGCATGATCATGGTGCGAATGTACCAGCGACAATAACTGCGTGCCATCATCCAACTCTAAGGTATACAAGTAATTAGCACCCTGAAAATTACGCGCTATAATTTTCGCCTTTCGCGGGCTACAGTCATCATGCAATATATCATCAGGACGGACTAAAATTTTCACCGTACAGCCTGCTTTACAACCCTCAGGTACAATACCTTCTAAAGGAGCTAGGCTGGTTTTTATATGTGTTTCATCCACGACTAAGCCATCAATCAAAACACCTTGACCAATAAAATCAGCCACAAAAGGGCTATTGGGTTGATGGTATAAGTTATAGGCGCTATCCCATTGCAATAATTCTCCGTCTTTCATAACGGCGATATTATCCGCCATTGCGAAGGCCTCGTTTTGATCATGGGTAACTAAAACAGCAGTAATATTTTCATGTTTTAATATTTGCCTGACTTCTTTAGCTAGCTCTTCTCGTAGCTCTACATCCATGCTGGAAAAGGGCTCATCCAGTAATAATAAATTAGGTCTGGGTGCAAGGGCGCGCGCTAGGGCAATACGTTGTTGTTGTCCGCCCGATAATTCGTGAGGGTAGCGTTTTTCAAAACCTGACAAACCAATCAACGCTAATAATTCTTCAACTCGCTGTTTTTGTTGTGATCGACTGAGCTGGCGAATACCAAAACAGATATTATCGTTAATATTCAAATGGGGAAATAAGGCAAAATCTTGAAACACCATACCGATATTACGTTTTTCAGGCGGTAAGGTTGTGCTTGCGTTGGAAATTACCTCTCCATTAACACTAATCACGCCTTTTTTAAGTGCTTCAAAACCTGCAATACTGCGTAAAACAGTGGTTTTTCCACAGCCACTAGGCCCAAGTAAACTGGCTATTTCGCCTTTTTTTAACTCCAATGAAAAATCATGCACCACGGTATGATGACCATAGGCAATAGCGATATTTTGCAGGGCTAATAACGGCATAATGATGTCCTTAGACTCTTTAGAATAGCTCATTGTTGACCTCCCGCACGGGAGTGAGAGATGGCTTTACTTAATAAAATAATGGGTATTAATCCGACCAGAACAATCATTAATGCAGGAGCACCAGCATCCGCAAGACGCTCATCAGCTGCCATTTCATGCGCACGGACTGCCAGTGTATTGAAATTAAAGGGACGTAAAATAAGCGTAGCGGGCAATTCTTTTAAAACATCGACAAAGACTAATAATAATGCAGTTAACACAGTGCCTTTCATTAAAGGAAAGTGAATTTGTCGTAGCACCTTAAACGGTGATAAGCCTAAAGAACGTCCTGCATCATCCATTGAGGGTTTTATTTTACCTAAACCTGCATCAATCGCTTGAATTGAAACCGATAGAAAGCGCACAGTATAAGCAAACACTAAGGCAACTAAAGTGCCTGATAATAATAAGCCTGTGGAAAAATCAAAGTTTGCTCTCATCCAACTATCAATACTATTATCCAGCCATGCAAAAGGCATTAAAACACCCACTGCAATCACTGTACCAGGTACGGCATAACCTAAAGAAGCCACTCGCACGCTGGTGTCAATTAAGGGGGATTTAAATAAACGTTTGCTATAACTGAGCATTAAAGCAATCACAACAGCAATCAAAGCGGCAATTGCTGCCAATAATAAACTATTACCAATTAAGACAAAAAAGGCACTGTCGATATTTTCTTCAGCTGTGGTGAATGTCCAAATAGAAAGTTGTGTTGCAGGAAGAATAAAACCAAATAACACAGGCAATAAACACGCTAACCATGCCCAAAAAGCAGCCCAACCATACAGTTGAAAGCGCTTGATGGTAGAATATTTATTACTGGTATGATGAAATTTAGCCCGACGACGTGACCAACGTTCTAACACGATCAGTAAAAACACAAAACTAAGTAACATTGCTGATAACTGTGCTGCTGTACCACTATCCCCCATGCCAAACCATGTGCGAAAAATACCCGTAGTAAAGGTATTCACACCAAAATATTGTACTGTGCCGTAATCAGCGAGTGTTTCCATTAATGCTAATGATAAACCCGTGATAATAGCGGGTCGTGCCAGTGGCAAGGCAATCCGAAAAAAGCTTTTTAAAGGACTATTCCCTAAGGTACGACTAACTTCCAACACGCATAATGACTGCTCTAAAAAAGCCGCCCGCGCCATCATATAAACATAGGGATACAGCACCAGTGATAGCATTAAAATAGCACCACCCATTGAGCGAATTTCAGGAAACCAATAATCACCGTATTGCCAGCCAAACCAATCACGGAGTTGTGATTGAATAGGCCCTGCGAAGTCAAATAAGCCCGTATAAGTATAGGCAATAATATAAGCAGGAATAGCAAGTGGTAGTAATAAAGTCCATGAAAATAAGCGTCGCAAAGGAAACTCACACATACTCGTCAGCCATGCGGTAATAATCCCCATACTTAATACACCAACACTGACTCCAAGCATTAGAATCAGTGAATTGCTAATGTATTCGGTGAGCAAATTATCCAATAAATGCTGCCAGTTATCATTGGTCGCTTGGAATACAAAACTACCCACCACCATCACTGGCAATGCCATGAATAAAGCAATCACCACTGCCAGAAAACCCCAACGATTCAGTTTTGGCATATTACTTTTCCAGAAGGTGTTCATAACGCTTATCAGTCAACGTTTTTAAGAAAGCAACGATAGCATTAATACGTTTATTAGGTAATGCAGGGCCCGTTTTTAACTCGTTTAATGCGATATTTTCAGCCACTTCTGGCTTACCCCAAGGTTGCTTAGTCTCAGGATTAATCTTACGCTTGGCACGTTTACTATTGTATTTATCATAAAATAAAATCACCGTTTTTAGCTCGCTAAATACGCCATTGTGCATATAGGGTGCGGTAACGGCAATATTTCGCAGTGTTGGCACTTTAAACTTTCCATCTTGCTTTGCATCATCAATGGCGGGATTATCTAATAGACCATGATCAATAAAATCCTCCCCTTTGCCATTCGCTTTACGCAAGGCGGTATTAACGGGTGTGCCAATATTATGGTATTCGTAATTGCTAAACGTTTCCGTCTTACTGATCGGGCTTTTATTGAGCTGATGACAGAGATTACAATTAGTAAACTGTTGCGAAAAAAAGAGCGTCATGCCTAAATCTTCTTGTTGAGTGAGCTTGTATTCACCTTTTAAATAACGATCATATTTAGAATCAAACGGTGCAAATAATGCTGTTTTTTCAAAGTTAGCCATACTGTCAGCCATTGCAGCATAAGCTTTATCGTTATCCTCAAAAATAGTCTCGCCATAGACCGCTTTAAACTGTGTCACATAGGCTTTATTTTCCAGAATACGCGCTACCGTAGTGGCTTTATCAGGCATTGCCATTTCACCAGGATTCGTTGGCGGCCCACCTGCTTGACCTTTTAGATCCTTTTCTCGTCCATCATGAAATTGCCCGCCGACGTATTGACCTTTTTTATTCAAATGAAAATCAGGGCTGAATAAAGCATAAGACGCAGTAGGTGCGTTACGGTCTCCAATAGATTGTCCATCATCGCCTAATGAAGCAGCCCCTTTTACCCCATTATCACGATCATCAATAAAACCATGCGATGGGTTATGGCAGGTAGCACA
>JAGLDT010000124.1 GCA_023145485.1 Cocleimonas sp.
TTTCGGATGTTATTAAATCCTCAGCTCTAAATAAAGAGAGACCTGTTGTTGTTTATTGTGGTGAAAATGTTCGAAGTCCATTAGCTGCTGATACCTTAATGAAAATGGGGCATACCAATGTGAAAAACTATGCTGATGGGTATCTTGGTTGGAAACAGGGAGGATTACCCATCGCTCAATAGCCCTAAATCATGATGTTTATAAAGAAATTAACTGATCCAGCGATATGAGATCGATAACATGTTGCTGTGCCTTTTCTTTATCATTCTGAGTGTTATACCCCCAATCTGCTAACTGTCGTTTTATTGTTTTTAATTGAGTATTGTTACTCATGTTAAGCAAGGTAGGTAAACGATCTTCTATAAAGATAATAGTCTGATTAGGGTGATGTTCTAATAATTTAATCAACGTTTCCTGCTTACTCATTTGTGCTTCCATTGCATAAATACAAGCATCATCAATACTGATTTTATTCGCTTTAAGAATTTGTTTTACAAAGCGTTTTTGCTTAGTAGTAATAATATACCAAGTGCTATTGCTCAGTGTTGCTAGTTGCTTTCTAATGCCTGCAAAGAGAGGGTTCATGGCTAACCATTGTTGGGGTGATTGCTTGATCCAATGGTCACGGGTATTTCCAAATAATTTTTTTAGCTGTTCTATTTTTAGATTTTCAGTCTGAATAAAAGAGGATAATTGTTGCTGGTAATGTTGACTAAGTGAACTAACGGTTATATCCAAATAGAGTAACCGCATAATTGAAATGGCTTCGTAGCCTGTTTCTAACAAAGGGCGCACTTGGCGAAAATCATTAATTAAATGCTGAGAAGGATTGGCGTTTGGCATATCAGACCAGATTTTCCGAGCCGCTTTCCAGCCTGTCACCGCTGTTTCTATTGCGCTATCACAGATAACACCATCAAAGTCTAATGCGTAGATTGTTTGATTATTTCTATTGTTTGATTGCATTTGGATTAAATTGACCAATTAATGAACTATGTAAGTAAGTATCCATTGATGATTTGTGTGATTTCATCACGCCAAAGGAAAGCAATAAGTCCTGCTGATGCAAGCCAAGGCCCAAAAGGAATCATATTAGCTTTTTTGTCACGTTTGATCGCCATCCACACCATACCAAATATTGCACCAAAAAGTGATGCCACAAAAATAGTGAAGGGTAAAATTTGCCAGCCACCCCATGCGCCCAGTGCGGCCACTATTTTAAAGTCACCATACCCCATTCCTTCCTTGCCTGTAACTAAACGGAAAAGTTGAAAAATAGTCCAAAGGAATAAATAACCAATCATTGCACCTAATACACTACTTTGCAGATCAACAAAAAGATGTTGATAATTGACGGCAATACCCAGCCACATTAAGGGTAAGGTGAGATTATCAGGTAATAGCATTGTTTTTGCATCAATAATAGAGAGTGTTATTAATGTCCAAGCTAAGACTAATGCAGCCAATGTTTGCCATGTAAAACCGAATTTCCATGCAATAAAAATAGAAAGAAATGCCGTAAACATTTCTATTAATGGGTATTGCAGTGAGATAGCTGTCTTGCAGGATGAGCATTTGCCCTTTAGGAAGAGATAACTAATGACAGGAATATTTTCAAGTGCCGTTATCATATGTCCGCAGTGTGGACAGGTCGAACGTGGTGTCATTAAATTAAATTTTTCTTCTTGTTTGGATGATTCTTGTTGTTTATTTTCCTTCTCTTGCAAAAATTCGGTACATTCCTGATGCCACTCCTTTTTCATCATCTCAGGAATACGGTAAATAGCAGCATTTAGAAAGCTACCTATAATGAGTGAAAAAACACCTGTAAAGATTAAAAATATTGTTGTATTTTCTCTGAGTAAATTGATTAGATCCATTTTTTAACTTCCAGATTAGTCTATTTTAGACACATGACTTTTTATTGATATAGCAGATGTAGGAAATATTGTTTTGTTCTACTGTAATGTATTTTCTTCGTTGCAGTTCATTGACTAAGAGAATAACTTCCTCATTATGCAGTTTTTTTCCAAAAAAAGAATCAATACTATTGCTTAATGAATTTATTGTTTTAGGTTTTACCTTTTGATTTGATAATCTTTTTAGTATTAGCATAATCTTTTCATTATTATTAATACTAGAATTATATTTTTTAAATACTGATATTTCAGTTAAATTTATTTTTCGTTGAATTTGTATGTTTCTTTCCCTAAGGTGCTTTATTAAGGGGTCATAGCCTTTGTCTTTGGATATAATATGGAAATATGCGTTAGGCTCTTGCATTGATAATTCACCAATATAAAAAGCAATATGGAAATCTAACGCATTAGGACCAATTGCGGATATTTTTATATATTGAGCATTTTTACCAAATTTTTGAATGGAAATGGCCATCTCATAGCTAACCTTGGCTTGATTAGCACCAACAAATACCAGTATCCTAAACGGATGATTAACTAATATTTCTAAATTATTAGGCTGGACGTTTTCCAGATCGATAAGCACATAGTTTATTGCTAATTGACGGTCTATTTTATTATCCAACAACAGCGCCCAACTTAAAGATTGGTAAGTACATTCCAACCACTAGACCACCTACAATAACACCTAAAACAGCCATAATTAAAGGTTCCATTTGTTTGGATAATGAATCAACTAGGTCATCAACCTGCTCTTCAAAGTAGTCAGCTACTCGCCCTAGCATTTCTTCTAAGCGACCAGCTTCTTCACCTATTTTTGCCATTTGTACTACCATACTGGGAAATTGTTGTGTGGTAAGCATTGCTTCATTTAGCTGAACACCTTTGGAAGTGTCTTCTTTAATCTGCATGGTTGCTTTGTGGTACACCAAATTACCTGTACTTCCTGCAACTGCATCCATTGCCTCAACTAAGGGGACACCTGCTGCAAACATAGTGGACAAGGTACGTGAAAACCTTGCGATTGCTGATTTATTAATAATAACACCCATAACGGGTATTTTTAAAACAGCGGTATCAACAAAGTAGCGAAATTTTGCAGAGCGTTGTTTTGCTTGCTTAAAGGTAAATCCTATCGCAATGATCGCTACTATAGGTTTCCACCAGTAAGCTTGTAACCAGTTTGACATATCAATTAACATTTGGGTAAAGGCAGGTAATTCTGCACCAAAACCTGCAAAAACGCTTTCAAACTGAGGGATAACAAAAATCAGCATAATAGCGGAGACAACGGCGGCCATAATCAGTACCATAATAGGGTACATCATTGCCTTTCTAACCTTTGCCTTCATGCGCTCAGTTTTTTCTTTATAGGTAGCGACTTTATCCAGCATATCTTCCATGGTTCCAGCCTGTTCGCCCGCAGCTACCAAATTTACAAATAAGTCATCAAAATGTTTAGGTTGATTACCAAGAGCGGCTGCAAAATCTGCCCCCCCTTCAATATCTTTTTTAATTTTTTTGACCATAACTTGCATGGCAGGATTTTCCAATCCTCCACCAATTAACTCTAAGGCTTGAACTAGCGGGACACCTGAGCGCATCATAGTGGTTAATTGACGTGCAAAATGAGCAATATCCGCAGGGGTTATTTTTCCACCTGCTCCAAATAAAGATTTACGTTTTGCACGTACCCAACGAGGTTTGATTCCTTTGCGACGCAAACCTGCTCGAATCATATTGGCATTTTGAGCCTGATGTTCGCCACGAATTTTAACGCCATTTTTATTAATGCCTTCCCATTCAAAATAAGGAAGTTCTTCTTTCTCTTTTCTTTTTTTGTAGGTAGCACTTGCCATAACTAATCCTTGGTAACGCGTTCTAATTCTGCCAAAGAGGTAACTCCTTGACGGACTTTATCGATGCCTGACTGGCGTAAATCATTCACATTTTCTTTGGCTGCTTGTTCTGCAAGATCAATTGCATTACCACCTTCCATCACCATTTTTGCCATTGTTTCAGAAATAGGCATGACCTGATAAATACCTACTCGACCTTTATAACCACCTGAACAGTCGCTACAGCCTTTAGGTTCGTAGACCGTTAATGCGCTTAATTCATTTTTATCAAAACCAAATTGCAATAATGTTGCTTCAGGAATATGAGCTGGTTGTTTGCAAGACTTACAAAGTCTTCGTGCCAAGCGTTGAGCGACAATTAAATGTACCGAAGAAGCAATATTAAACGGTGCTACCCCCATATTAACTAGACGTGTTAATGTCTCAGGTGCGCTATTCGTGTGTAATGTGGATAAAACTAAATGACCTGTTTGTGCGGCTTTGATTGATATTTCAGCCGTTTCCAGATCACGAATCTCGCCCACCATAATAATATCGGGATCTTGACGCAAAAAAGCACGCAGGGTTGCTGCAAAGGTTAACCCTACTTTTTCATTAACATTGACCTGATTAATACCAGGTACTTGTATTTCTGCAGGGTCTTCAGCGGTGGATATATTTTTCTCTGAGGTATTCAAAATATTCAAACAGGCATAAAGAGAGACTGTTTTACCACTACCTGTTGGACCCGTTACTAATACCATGCCATCAGGCTTGGCGATAGCCGACATTAAGTCGTCTTTTTGCTTGTCATTAAACCCTAGATTTTCAATACCTAATGCTGCCGTATCCGAGTCAAGAATACGCATAACGATCTTTTCACCATATAGCGTGGGCAAGGTATTAACACGAAAATCAATATATTTTTCTTCGCTGACTTGAAAATGAATGCGACCATCTTGTGGAATACGACGCTCCGAAGAATTTAAACGTGACATCACTTTTATTCTTGATGTCAGCTTACGCGCAATACCTTTAGGTGGCATACTGACCACTTGTAAAATACCATCAATACGATAACGAACCCGAAGAATTTTTTCATACGGTTCAACATGAATATCGGAGACGCCTTTGGAGATGGCATGGCTTAATAACTCATTAACGAAATGAGTAACATCAACACCATGATCATCTGCCTCTTCTTCTTTTTTCTCAAGATCATAGGTTTCAACCACTAAATCTTGAGCTTCTGTTTCAGATGAAATACTCATGCCTGATGCAACAGCATCAATATTGGTAGAGCCGTACAAGACATCTTGTAATTTATCGAACTCAACTAAAACAGCTTCAGG
>JAGLDT010000125.1 GCA_023145485.1 Cocleimonas sp.
GCATTTTCAACAGGCAACATATTTTCATTAATAATCCTGCTTATTTTTACATTACGCTCTTTTTTACGTTGAGCAGCTTCCTCTTTTGCTTTTTTTTTCTGTTGCTTCTCTTTATTTTCAGCAGTTGAACGTTGACGATAAAATTTTTCTAGATCTGAAAGTTCTCGTTTAGGTTTATTTTTCTTTACCTGTTTTTTAGGGGGAGGATTGCTATTGTTTTTCTTTCTCGTTGGTTTAGTTTCAGCTTTCTTAACTTGTTCTGTGCTAACAAGTCCCGCTTTAAGTAGTTGATCACGCAATGAACTCATAATGATATACAAAATCCTTTAAATTAGTCGCTGTTTATTAGCTCCCTTAGACATATTGAACAAGGGGGGTAGTCAGTCTATTAGATAAAGGATAATATCAAATTGTGATTTGATTTATTACACTATTTAATGGATTAGAAACCAACTATTTACTTTCTTTGAGGTATAATGCCACATCAAAATGACACCCTGAGTCCGTGAGGTTATGGATACAGGTATAACTTCCCAGCCTACCACGTAACTTAATGCCCTATAAACGAACTGTCAAAAATGAAAGAGAGGAGCTAAAATTATTTCGCTCACGCTCATTAGTAGCTGGACTACTCGTGTTCATTGCGTTATCGCTCGTGACGGTTCGGCTTGTTTTTTTACAAATTAATAACTACGAGCACTATACCAAATTATCTCAAGAAAATTATCAAAAGCGTATTCCTATTCCGCCTGTTCGTGGGCAGATTTATGATCGTAATGGGCTTTTGCTAGCAGATAATCATATTGAATATGTGCTGGAAGTCACCAGAGATAAAGTCTTAGATCTGGATGATGAGTTGAAACGTCTTAATAACTTAATCCCCATGACCCCATTGGAGATTAAAAAATTTAGACAGAAACTACGCGTCAATTCACGCTTTTTACCGGTTGTTTTGCGTCCTGGTCTGACAGAGCCAGAAATCGCCACCTTTTCTGTGCATCGCTCTCGCTTTCCTGGTTTTGAAATCAATGTGAGAATGGAGCGAACTTATCCATTAGATGAGACGGCTGGACATCTGATTGGCTACGTTGGGCGGATTGATAAAAGAGACCTAAAAAGACTCGGAAAAGAAGGGAAAAAGGAATACAAAGGCTCCAGTCATATTGGTAAGTCAGGTATTGAAAAGTTTTATGAAACACGCTTGCATGGAAAGTCAGGCTATAAAGTTGTAGAGGTTGATGCGCACGGCAAGCCACAAAGGGTATTTGAAAGTAAACCACCGATTGCAGGTGAAGATTTATTTTTAAGTATCGATCTTAAATTACAATTAAAAGCAGAAGAGTTGTTGTTAGAGCGAGAGAGTAATGGTGCTGTCGTTGCTATTGATCCTCGCAATGGTGAAGTGTTGGCAATGGCATCCGTTCCAATGTTTAATCCTAACCTTTTTGTTAACGGTATCTCCTATAAAAACTATAATGCCTTAAGAAATAATCCGAATCGTCCTCTTTATAATCGAGCGTTACAAGGTAGCTATCCGCCTGGATCAACGATTAAACCAATGGCCGCATTAGCAGGGCTAGATGAAGGCACTGTGACACGTTCGCGGTCAGTTTTTGGACGTGGATTTTTTCAAATACCTGGGGTTCGACATCGCTATCGTTGCTGGAAAAAAAGAGGGCATGGTCGCGTTAGTTTAAAACGTGCCATTTTTCAGTCATGTGATGTTTATTTTTATGATCTTGCCTATCGCATGGGGATAAGCCGTTACTCTAAATCATTAAAACGTTTCGGTTTTGGTAGTAAAACAGGTATTGATTTACCCCATGAAAAATCTGGCATTATGCCTTCCTCTGAATGGAAGAAAAAACGTTTTGGTCAAAACTGGTACCCAGGGGATACGGTTAATATTGGTATTGGGCAAGGTTATTGGACAGCTACTCCCTTACAGTTAGCTCACGCTGTTGGTACCGTTTCGATGAGAGGAATGAGAATGCGCCCCCATGTACTACGTGGTGTGCGCGCCTCTCGTAACTTGCCTGAAAAATTAGTCGCAGCACAGCAGTTACCTTCTGTTGCGGTAAGGAATACATCCTATTGGGATGATATTATTAAGGCAATGATTCATGTGGTGCATGGACCAGGAGGAACCGCAGGACGCTCAGGTAAAGGCGCTCAATATAAATTTGGTGGTAAAACAGGAACAGCACAAGTTTTCAGTGTGGCGCAAAATAAAAGCTATAACGCCTCTCGATTAGCAAAAAAACTACATGATCATTCATTATTTGTTGCTTTTGCTCCTGCAGATAATCCTGAGATAGCATTAGCCGTTATTGTGGAGAATGCAGGAGGTGGAAGTAAAGTCGCAGCACCTTTATCACGAAAGTTATTAGATGCTTATTTTTTACCTGAGCCTAAAGAAGAAGACAAAAAAGATGGCAAGGGTATTGATGGCGCTAAGTTGGACAATACCGCTAAAAAGAAAAAGCTAAGTAAGAAAAAAAGAAGAAAAAAGTCAAAAAAACGTAATAAAAAACG
>JAGLDT010000126.1 GCA_023145485.1 Cocleimonas sp.
TTTTTTTAACTATTTTTATTAAACATTCTTTTTTTAAAAAAAAGTAAATTTATTTTTTTGAATTTTTGAATTTTTGAATTTTTGAATTTTTGAATTTTTGAATTTTTGAATTTTTGAATTTTTTACAGTTTTTACAGTTTTTACAGTTTTTACAGTTTTTTTGTTACTAAATTCTATTTTAATACAATGCTATGGAAATAGAATTTCCAGATTACGTACCCAAATAGGAATTTGGGTACGAGTAGAGAGTAGAAATAGGGATTTTGGTACGAGTAGATCCTATCTAAAAAGCCCCCATAACAATGTCGTTTAATCTGTTATAAAGGATGCTTAATTACTAATTTATTTACTTGTCACTCCAAAAATCTCGCGGTATAAAATACCCATCAATGAGATCATCATAGGATAAGTCCAGATTAAACCAAGCCCTAAGGGAATCATGCTGACCATAAGAATAATAACCATCACAAAGTAAAGAGCAAAGATTTTAAACCATCGTTTTGTAATAGCTTTACGAGAGGCTTCCATTGCTTGCCATGCCGATAATTTTTTATCTGCAATAAGTGGAATAATTAAACCATAAGCTATGGCTAGATAAAGACCTGGAATAATAAGAAGAACAAAGCCAATCCAGATAAAAATAGTGGACAGTAAACCAGCAACAATGAGCGTTCCTGTTACACTAAAATAAGAAAACATCATTTTAGAAGAGATAGGTTGATCGACTGAGCGTTTGACACCCATCATCATGATACCCGCCATGAAAGGGTACAATAGCCCCATGATAAGTAGTTGTACAACAATCTGTGTGCCGATTTGCCCTCCCGTTGGCATTTCTCCAGGCTGTGCGCCTGAACCAAATATAACACCTAAAACAACAGATACTATTAACAAACCAATAAAAAGTAAGCCAGCGGCTCCCCAAAAAGAACCTTTTAGTCCATTCGTTTTTTCCCATGCTTCACTCAGTATGCCTTTGATAGTAAAATCATAGTCACCCGCGATACCTGATTCTAAACTACCATTTTTATATTTATTTGGGGAAACGGGTACTTCAAGATCCGCAGTCGGTGTTGCGTAGGGATTAGCCTGTGTTGCAGTTGTCATTATATATACCTTTTTTTTATTAATTAGAGCATGGATGCTATTAGCATCAAGCCATTTAAACAGTAAGGTATTTTTCAGAAAAAATCAGGAAATACTGATATTAGGTCATCAATGGTTATTTGCATGCTAGATTTGGCATAGCGAATTGATAGGAATATGAACTTTTTCTTGTTAGTGAATGCATCTTGGCAACAAAACTGTTTTGATATAAATCATTGAGAATCCAAGGACATTGTATGATAGTCCCCGCAAACTATATTATTTAATACTTATTAACAAACTAGGCTTGGGCTTATGCTAAATATTGAAACACCCTACCCCCATAAAACAGCATTTTTGCAACTCGGTTTTCGTCCTTTTTTCAGTGCTGCAATGGCGATAGGCGTCTTTGCGATGCTAGCATGGATGGTGCTCTATTTTACGGGCTGGACACTGCCAGCTGCAGAGTATTCTACTATTCAATGGCATGCTCATGAGATGGTTTTTGGCTATGGCACAGCATTGGCGGCAGGTTTTTTGCTAACTGCCATTCGCAATTGGACAGGTTTGCAGACGATACAAAATAAACCACTCCTCATGCTATTTCTGCTTTGGGTTAGCGCACGCATTTTACCCTTTGTATTGCCTTATTCAATGCTGTGGCTATTAGCGATCATTGACCTGAGTTTTAATATCTTCCTTGCTATTGCAATTACGTTGCCTCTTTATAAAGCACGGCAATGGAGTAACAGTGCCTTTCCTAGCAAGATGATTTTACTGGTAATTGCTAATGCGCTTTTTTATCTTGGTTTATTAGGCATTTGGCCTGCCGCTATGCAGATTGGTTTATATGCGGGTCTCTATCTGATTGTGGCTTTAATTTTCACCCTTGGACGACGTGTTATCCCCTTTTTCATCCAAAATGGGGTTGATTATTCTTTTACCGCTAAAAATTGGAAATGGTTGGATCTTTCTAACCTTTTTATCTTTCTTTTCTTCGCTATTAGCGATATTGCAGATGCATTTTATCCTGAATTATTGATGCTCACCGCGCTATTAGCGGGAATTTTATTTATTTTGAATAGCATCCGACTTTATGGCTGGTATACGCATGGTATTTGGAAAAAGACTTTATTATGGAGTCTGTATATTGGCTATGGCTGGCTTGTTTTTGGCTTTTTACTCAAGGCACTGATGCTCGTTTTTTCAATTTCACCTTTTTTAGCAGTACACAGTTTTGCTTATGGTGGCGTTGGCCTAATCACTATCGGTATGATGGCTCGTGTTTCACTGGGACACACAGGACGTAATGTACTTGAACCCCCTAAAATTTTAAATTGGGTCTATAGTTTACTAGCCCTTGGCGCAGTGGTTAGAGTTATCTTCCCTCTGTTTAATACCAGTCTCTATCAATGGTGGATTGGGATTGCACAGAGTCTGTGGATTGTTGCGTTTGGGCTTTTATTAATGACCTACTTACCCATGTTAATTAAACCACGTACTGATGGACGACCAGGATAGATTAAATAGATGAACAGAATTGAACAATTACGCCCGCTATCGATGGAGCATCATCTGTCGTTAGTATTAGCTAATAAAGCAATTAAGACCGCTAAAAATGGAAACGAGATAGAAATTAATGCCCTTTGTCAGCAGATTGCTGATGAATTTGATAGTCGCTGGAAGGCACATTTTATCAAAGAGGAGCTATCTATTTTTGTACTTTGTGAAGAGAAATATCGATCATCATTAGCCACTGAAAGCCCCGATGATGCCAACCTCACCGATCTATTAAGAGAACAACACAATCAGATGTGGACAATGTCTGCTGAGATGTATGACGGGCGCACAGATCAATTAGCAGAATTTGGGCGCTTACTAAGAGATCATACCCGTTTGGAAGAGCGCCGTTTATTTCCTCTGGTATCAGATTTATTTACAACTCAAGAGTTGGATTTAATTGCTAGCACTACTGCACACTATTAATTGAAGGTTTCTTATTTATAAATCGTAAAAACAGCCAATAGTAATAAGATGAACTCAATCAAGGCCATCATTTTCCAAAACATGACAGGATTGCGTTCCATGAGTGGCTCGGCATGGTTTGAGCTAATCAATTCATTATTCGGCTTGGATAAATCAGTCACAAATTCTGATAATAAACTGTAGCGCTTGGCAGGGTTAGGCTGTACTGCTTTGCGTACTGCAAGATCAACCCATTCTGGCACCAGCGGATTGTATTCTCTGATTGAGGTGTAGATAAACGTTTTATTAGCCGCCCGTTCGGGGCTAATTTCACCGTAAGGCAATTTACCCGTAAACATTTCATAAGCAATGACACCAAGCGAATAAATATCAGAACGATTTGTTCCTTGTTCGCCTTTAAAATATTCAGGCGCAGAGTAATTTGCCGTGCCAATGATATTATTATGCTCAACCACTGACTGTATTTCTGCCAATCCTGATACTTTGGTGGAGCCAAAATCAATAATAATCAAGGTGTTGTTTTTGTCGATAATAATGTTGTCGGGTTTAATGTCCTGATGGATCATTTCCATACGGTGCATACTGCGTAAGCCACGCACTATTTGCGTAATACTACCTCGTACCTGCGTAACATTGGCTTTAGGATTTTCTGCCATCCACTGTTTCAAGGTTTGTCCTTGAATATATTCAACGGCGGTATAAAGAAAATTACGCTGATGCTTTAACTCACAGACTTTAATTAAATGGGGTGAATCAAGCCGTTTCGCCACCCATTCTTCATGCAGAAATAAGTCAATATAAGCGGGATCATCTTCAAAATTAACCGAAGGTGTTTTAATAACCACCAGTTTTTTCTCATTATCATCCCCCGAATAAGCCCCTTCATTAAAAGTATCTTCTGCTAAATAAACCTGACTACGTGAGGTAGCATTTAGCTCACGGATAATCTCAAAGCTATCCAAAATATTGCCTGCGGTTAAATCAGGCGGAAAGGGCAAACGCGTTAGCTTTTCATAAAATTCTTTTTTATTTGCTTTAGCAATCGCATCAATACGCACTACCTGACAGGTAATATTATCATCACTTTTATTATCTAGAGCAGCTTGTAATATCACCTCACTGGCTTTTTGAGGATTATTCCAATGCGCGCTTAAATGCTCATTCAGCTCTTTATCAGAAATAAAATCATGAATACCATCCGTACTTAGAAAGTAAAGATCCCCTGCTTCAATTGGCGTTCTGCGGTAATCAATTTCCAAATGAATATCAATCCCCAACGCACGACTTAGGTATTCACGATCATTGCTTAACCAAATACGATGATCGTTGGTAAGCTGTACAAAATCCCCCCTTCGAAGGCGATAAATGCGAGTATCTCCCACATGAAACAAGTGTGCTGTCTGTGATTTCAAAACCACTGCGCTGAATGTCGTTACTAATCCTTTAGAGGAGCTATAACGCTTCTGCCCTTGTGAAAACAACATACTATTTAATGCCGACATAATGCGATTGACTGCATGTTTCACAGTCCATGATTCAGGTGTGCTGTAATAATCAGTAAGGAATTGCGTAACACTCAGTTCACTCGCTTCTTTACCCCCATCACTACCGCTCATGCCATCAGCAATTGCAATGCTGATGCCTTTGTTGTCTAACTGAGCATCATCAGGGATTCTTGCCCCGTAGAAATCTTCGTTTTCAGGTTTAGCACCTGCGCTGGTGCTTTGCCCTAAGGTTATTGTGAGTTGTTTTTTCATTATTTTAAAATATCTTATTGGCTGAAGCACAAAGAGGATGGCGGGGGTAGCCTAATCTACTACCAAAATTTTCTCGTATGATATTAAACAACATTCCTTTATGTAAGCAATATTTCATCTCGCTATTGAACTTGTCACTATTAAATTAGATATAATCCTCCTTTCCCCTAATAATAACTGAGGTCGCCTGTTGTATACCGTACTTAATAAACGTCTACAAGGTATTGAAAAGAACAATATCAACGCATCACTAAAAGACTCAAAAACTGGACTGGAAAAGGAAAGTCTACGTGTTGACTCTAAAGGTCATATTGCACAGACTCCACACCCTAAGGTACTTGGCTCTGCCTTAAAAAACCCGTGGATTACAACTGATTATGCAGAATCTCTGCTGGAGTTGATTACCCCGCCGTGTGATCGCGCTTATGAATCCTTAGATTTTTTGAAAGAAATAGAATCCTTTGTTTATCAACAATTAGATGATGAATTATTGTGGACTCACAGCATGCCTTGCATTATTCGTGGCGAGAGTGATATTAAAATTGCTGAATATGGCGATTCTACAGGCGGTAAAATGAAACATATTTATCGTCAGGGGCTAGCATGGCGATATGGAAAAATGATGCAAGTGATTGCAGGTATTCATTTTAATCATTCCATTGGTAAGAATTTTTGGGCAGCTTACCAACCGTTAGAACAACAGGAACGTACTACACCACAAGACTTTATTAACCATAGTTATATGGGAATGGTGCGTAATATCCAACGCTATGGCTGGTTAATCCCCTATCTCTTTGGCGCTTCTCCTGCTATTTGCAAAACCTTTCTAAGTGGTGTCCCTAAATTGGATAGCATGAAAGTGTATAAAAAAAACACCTACTATGAACCTTGGGGAACCTCCTTACGCATGGGGGATATTGGTTATACTAATCGCAAGGAAAATAAAGTCGGTATTAAAGCAAATTATGATTCCATTGAGCAGTACATAGAAAGCTTACGGCATGCAATTAGTACACCTCATACTGCTTATCAAGACATTGGTATTAAAGTTGATGGCGAATACCGTCAATTAAATGCCAATTTATTACAAATTGAAAATGAATATTACAGCACCGTTAGACCTAAACAGATTCTGGATTGCTTTGAAAAACCAATTGACGCATTAAGTAGCCGTGGTATTCGCTATGTCGAATTGCGCTCGGTGGATATAAATCCTTTTCACCCTGCAGGTATTAGTCATAAACAACTTTTCTTTTTAGAAATTTTTATGTTGTTTTGCTTATTACAAGAAAGCCCTAAAATTGATAAAAAAGAACAAAAAGAAATCAATGAAAACCAATCTTTAGTCGCTCATTTAGGACGAAAACCCAATCTAAAACTAAGTCAAAACAATAAAAAACGTACATTAACGGCATGGGCTTTAGAATTATTAGATGCAATGATGCCCATTGCTGAATTACTGAATAAAATCCATACTGATACCTGTTATGTATCCGCATTGAAACATCAGATAGAGCTTATTAAACACCCTGAGCTAACCGCTTCGGCACGTGTATTAGACGAATTAATGAGTCACCATGATAGCTATTTTGATTTTGCACGCAACAAATCTGAACAGCATCGGCATTATTTCTTAGAACGTGAATTAAGCAATACCACTTGGGACACCTTTTCCCAACAAGCAAAGCAATCTATTTTAGAACAACAAAAAGTTGAAGCGAATGATGATATAAGCTTTGATAGTTTTCTTAAATATTACTTTGCTGATACATCAATCAAATAATCCAAACCACCCGTTACTGCCGCTACTTGAGCATCAATACAGTTTTGATCATCTACCTTTGAGCTATCGGGGTAAACTTCAGTAGTGGTAGTAAATTCAGCCCCAGTAAAGCCTGTGCAAAGACCTAGTTTCTTGACCTGATAATGAATAATGCCTTGCTGAGAACATGGTTTACCAATGATTTGACCAAACTCATCAGAGGGAGCTATATGGGTGACTTTTGCCACTGATTGAATGATAGCTTTTTGAAAGGTTTCTTGAGGGTTTTCGCTATCAGCTACTAAATAAAAACCATCAGGAATATTCCAAACTTCTTGCACAATTGCATCCCTAGCCTCTAATGCAGGTCTAAATTCAGTATTATCCGTATCAGTTGTTTCATGCAGGTCAAAATGAGCAAAAATTTCAACATCCATTGATAACACCGCATTCATCGCCTGCTTCGCTTCTTCTGACGCAGTGTTTTTGATAAAAGAACGATTTGGATCAATTGCATTAGGATTCCAGCGATTAATCGTTTCATACCCCCA
>JAGLDT010000127.1 GCA_023145485.1 Cocleimonas sp.
AACATGCAAAACTAAACAACCAGCCGATGACTGTTTTTGCAAAAAAAATGCTGATGGGGCACTACCTTGAAGACCTCGCTACTGTTCAGATTTGGTTAACCTTTCATGCTAAACGAGAGCATAAATCGCCTGAAGAATTAGCCCAATCTGTTCTTCCTTGCTTGGTTTCATCGCTTAATCTTATGGTGAAAATTACGGAAGAGCCGTAATTTTTGACAAGAAGCCAATTTTATAAGGTGAAATCTTCGCCTAAATAGATTTCCCGCGCCTGTTTATTTTGCAGTATGGTTTCTGGTGATCCTTCCACAAGAATAGAGCCATTGCCGAGTATATAGGCACGGTCGCAAATGCTCAGTGTTTCGCGTACATTATGGTCGGTAATTAAAACACCAATGCCACGCTGTTTTAAGTGAGTGACAATTTTTTGAATTTCTATTACTGAAATGGGGTCAACTCCTGCGAAGGGTTCGTCCAATAAAATAAAAGAAGGTTCAGTGGCTAAGGCTCTAGCGATTTCTACCCGTCGTCGTTCTCCTCCTGATAAACTAATACCTAAGCTATCCCGAATATGGGTGATTTGGAATTCTTCTAATAAACTTTCTAGTTTAGCTCGACGACCTTGACGATCTAGGTCTTTACGGGTTTCTAAAATAGCGTAGATATTATCAGCAACAGATAGTTTGCGAAAAATACTGGCTTCTTGTGCCAAATAACCAATGCCGTGACGTGCGCGCAAATGCATTGACAAGTCAGTAAGATCGGTCTTATCCAGTAAAATATGTCCTTTATCTGCGGCAACTAAGCCGACAATCATATAAAAACAGGTGGTTTTACCTGCACCATTAGGCCCTAATAAACCCACGACTTCGGAGTCATTCACTTGCAAGGAAACATCACTAATAATAGTGCGTTTCCCATAACGTTTATTAAGATTTTTTGCGGCTAGAATGGTCAATTTATTTTGTTTTATTGGTAGGGTGGAAGATGGCATGGACGCGACTTTTATTATTTTTCTTATTGCCTGCTTTCAATGCACCAGTGAGGGTGGAGAACTCAATATAATTACTACTAAATTGGTCGCCACCTTGAGATAGAACTGCATTTCCGCTCAAAATAAGCCGTTTTTTCTCGACTAAATAACGCATTTTTTTGGCAGTTCCTTTTGCTAATTTACCACTATCCAATTTTTGTTCAACCTTGAGAGGAAAGCCTGTGGCAATAATATTAACGATTTTATTATTGGGAGCATTGATCTCAATCCGTGCTGCATGAATTTTGAGTGTACCTTGTTTGATAGAAACATTGCCCTGATAGACGGCTTTACCTGCGGATTTATTAAAAGTAACCGAGTCGGCATCAATTAACACAGGTTGGCTTGCGTCTGATTTTATAGCCCAGCTTAATGTGGGCAGTAGTAGCAAAGTAGAAAAGACTACAATGTTACGGATTAGGATCAAATTTTGCGTGTACATTTGAAAGTATCCTTAGTTCTTGTTGATCTAATTGACTATGTAAACCAGTGCCTGTTAGCAAGCCATCCTTGGTTGTTAATGTAATCATAGCATCTGTGAAAATTTCTCGCTTTACTGGGTCAAATGACAAGTTTTTTGTTGTTAAAATAAAGTCAGATGGGTTATTTTCAAGCTGATTTCGTGTTACATTATTCGGTGCTAGTTTATTTTGATGAGCTGTTTTTTTGATTAGAACAGAACCTGCAAGTTCAATAGTGCCTTGTGTTTTCTTTTGTTGTGCTTTTTCGGCATAGATGAGTAAATTTTGCCCATCACTGTCGGTTGCTTGAATACTCGGTTGAAAAATTTCACTACCGCCCGTTGAATTTTTATGTACCAAATGCCGCCCTTGAAGATAATATTTTAAATCGCCATCAGCAGAGGTATTCAGTAAAGAGAAATCACTGAGATAATAATCAATTTGTCGCTCATTGGTTGCAGAAATAAATTCTTGATAGGAAAGCCAAAAACTATTCAGCCATGTCACTGCAAGAGCAGTGGTGATAGAAGCAATGAGTAATAGCAACCCTTTATAGTTCATTTCAGATAGGTTTCAAGAAGGAAGTCTAATTTTCCTTGTGCCTCTAATAACATTTCACAGATTTCGCGCACCGCCCCATGACCACCCCGTTGTTGTGATATCCAGTCGGCATGTTTTTGTACAAACCAATGGGCATCGTATACTGCAATGGGCAGACCTACTTTTGTCATTACAGGGAGGTCAATCACATCATCTCCCACATAGGCAATCTGTGTTGCGGATAGACCTGTTTTTTCTAATAAATCTTTAAATGCTAGGCGCTTATCACTATATCCTTGATAAATCATATGAGGGGACAGGTTTAGATTAGCTGCACGATGATTGACGAGTTCAGATTGCCGACCTGTAATGATCGCAACTGCAATGCCTGCTTTTTCCAGCATTTGCAAACCATGACCATCTTTAGCATTAAATGCTTTATACTCATCCCCATTATTATCATAAAAAAGTTTGCCGTCGGTGAGTACGCCATCGACATCAAAAATAACCAACTTAATTTGTTTGGCCGCGTCAGGTGCTTTTTTTATTATTGTGTGGCTCATTATTATTTTCCAAAATTTGATCTAAATATCTGTAAATCTTTACGTTCAGCTAGCGTGTAACTCTTGAGAAGAGTTCGGAAGTTATTGAATTGTCATTCTTTCGCTTAGATAATGCCTGATTTTAATAAATCATGCATATGTAAAATGCCTACGGCTCTATTTGCAGAGTCAACAATGGGTAATACTGTAATGGCATTATCTTGCATTATATTAAACGCACTAACAGCTAAGTCATCCGCTTGTGCCGTATGACAGTTCATGGATGCCTTCTCAGCGATGGTTGTTACTGACATATTGGTGCCATCTTCAAAGGCTCTGCGTAGATCCCCATCAGTGAAAATACCTAACAAGGTATTTTTGTTATCAATAATTAATGTAGTCCCTAGATTTTTCTTTGTCATTTCGATAATCGCTTTTGTTAACACCGTATCAGGTGAAACAAGCGGTGTATCTTGGCGATCGTGCATGACTTCTTTGACATGTACTAATAAACGTCGCCCTAATCGACCACCTGGATGCGAACGAGCAAAATCCTCTGGGGTAAAATCACGTGCTTTTAATAAGGCAACTGCAAGTGCATCACCCATGACTAAGGTTACAGTGGTACTGGAGGTGGGTGCAAGGTCTAATGGACAAGCTTCCTTTTCAACCCCAATATCTAGATGAATATCGGCTAGTTTTGCCAAATCAGAGTTCAAATTCCCTGTCATGGCAATCACTTTGGTATGTTGACGTTTAATAACAGCTGAAAGCATTAATAATTCGCTAGTTGCGCCAGAATTAGAAATAGCGATAACAATATCGTCGGAGGTAATCATCCCTAGATCACCGTGCAACGCTTCACTAGGATGAACAAAGAAAGAAGGGGTTCCTGTGCTGGCTAAGGTTGCTGCTATTTTATTACCAATATGGCCTGATTTTCCCATGCCCGTAATCACAACTCGCCCTGTTGAGGCGAGTAAGGTTTTGCAAGCAAAAATAAAATTGTGATCAAGGCGGTTAGCAAGTGTTTGTATTGCTTTTTGTTCATCCTGAATCACCTGTCGAGCGGAGATGATAAAGCTATTATCTTCGTCAGATATTTTGCTTGCTAGCATATTTAAGGTTCTCTTAAATTTTATTTATCCAGTGATTGTTTGATAATAAAGAAGTCCTTCGTAGGCAACAAAAAGGCCGAGAAAAACAACACCATTCCAGAAAACAATACGATAACGAGCTTCTTTATAACAGCCTACTCCAAAGATAATTAGTAGCACCGTAAGAGCAATCATAATAGGCATGTCCCGACTCAATACATCAGGGGAAATTGTTTTTGTTGGTGCAATAAGAGCAGGAATCGCTAGCACACCAAGCGTATTAAACAAGTTAGAGCCAACAATATTACCAATGGCTAGATCAGTTTCTCCTTTTCTAGCACTACTCACGGTAGCTGCTAACTCAGGGAGACTCGTTCCAATAGCAACAATCGTTAAACCAATAATTAAGTCACTAATACCCAATGCGGTGGCAATACCTGATGCACCCCATACCAGCATTTTTGAACTAATCATTAATAATAGAAGACCAATAATCGTTAAAATAATCGATTTTTTAAACGGCATTTCATCAGGAAGTTCATCCGCACCTTCTTCTAGTAAAGGATCGTGTTTGTTACTGCTTTTTTTAGCAGAGTAGAACATCCAGCCAATAATGGAGAATAAGCCGATTAATAAAATCGTGCCATCAAAACGGCTAAACTCACCGTCACTGAGCAAATACCAAGACAGTAAACCTGCCAACAGGACTAAAGGTAGTTCTTTTTTAAGGATATTGGAATGAATAGGCAAAGCAACAATCAAGGCAGTTGCACCTAACACTAACGTGATATTGGTAATATTAGAACCGATAGCATTACCAATGCCCAGTTCAGCATTACCTTGAAGTGCAGCAGACGCGGCCACCAACATTTCAGGGGCAGATGTTCCGAGTCCGATAATCAACATGCCGATAATAAGGGGGGATACGTCCCAATGTTGTGCGAGACTGGCGGCACCATCGACAAATTGATCCGCACTCCAGATTAATAAAATAAGACCTAAGATAACAGCAATAGTAAATAGAAGCATTGGCGGGGGTATTTGATAGTTTTAAAAGATGAATGAATATACAGTAAATTTATTACTGAGGACTGTAGACAGTTATAGAGCTATAGCAAGTAAAATCTTTATATTGACTACTATTTAATCACTTATTGATGCGTCATCGGATGAACTGTGATGTTCAGACTAGCCCAGCAAATCATATTTCATAAATGCTTCTTGCACTGTTTAATTGTCTACAAGCATTCAGGTGAATAATTTCTAGAATCGATTGCTTTAGCTTCGCCAAATGAGGCTAGGAATCCCCAATGCAATTAAGTTACCCAACTTGTTTGTCTTTTTATCCCAGCTTGAATGCTCTCAGAGCGTTGCGTAGAGTGACTATGCACCTACTTTAAGAGTATCCAACCTGAAACAAAAATTCTGCGTTAGTTTGGGATGTTATTAAATCCTCATTCCTAAAGCACTCGATTTCTAAAAAATTTAATATATGAAAGACGATAAACTTTCAACGTCCATGCTTTCTTGCTATTGCATTAAGGTGTGTATTATTAGACCTTGCTGCAAAATCAATCGGTGTAAAGCCATCTGAGTTTCTTAGCCATATTGATGCTCTATTCGCTATCAAATAATTAGCCACAACAGGATGATTAAACCGTATTGCATGATGAATAGGTAACCAATTTTTACTGGTGCGAGCATTGACATTGGCTCTTTGGCTAAGCAAATATTGAACCATCTGAATATTGCCAAGCGATGCTGCAATATGCAGTGACGATTCACCATCAAAGTTTTTATGATGTATATTTGCACCTTCAGAAACAAGTTGTTTTAATAAATGTAAATTTCTGGTTTTTGCTGCATGTAATACCGCATCATCAGAATGTCTCACAGCATTACCCGCTGATCGTCTCCACGCAGGGGTTGATGACCCATGGCTAGATTTAACTCTTTGCGCTTGAGGCATATGGTATTGAGACTTTTGCCCACGCTGTGCATGAAGGCGCTGTTGTTGCGAACGTTTTAGCTGTCGTTGGCGTTCTTGCATAATAAAAATCTTTTTCTTGCGCACACGTTGCGCTTGCTCTTTAGCAATTGTTTCTCGATTGAGTTTTCTTACTTCATCTGGGGTCATGTCGGTCATATTGTAGCCGGCATTAACTATTTGACAACTCAACCCTAACAACAAAGCAGTAGTAAAGAACAGTAGTCGTTTCTTCAAAATATGTTTCGTATTCATTAGTCTCTCTCGTCCATGAATTTGAGGGTAGGATAGGCGAGGGAATCTATTTATCCCCTAACATTACTGATAAAAGCGTTAATGTAGCGGACAGTAGTTATTATAAGTAGCAAGCCGCTATAAATTCACAAAAAAATAAAGGGATTAACCACCATATTTTCTTGCGATTGCTTGGATATGTGGATTCTTAGATTTCTTAGCAAAATCAAGAGGGGTAAAGCCATCAATTGTTTTTTGTGTTAATGATGCTTTACGAGAAATTAGGTAGTTAGCAACCCTGACATGGTTGAAGCGTATCGCATGATGAATGGGCATCCATTGCGTACCCGTACGGGCATGTAAATTAGCGCCTCTACCGATCAAATACTGAATCATCTGTAGATTACCAAGTGATGCAGCAATATGAAGTGCTGTTTCACCATTAAAATTCTGATGATTTACATTTGCCCCTTCCGCTACTAGTTGCTTTAATAAATTTAAATTTCGGCTTTTTGCAGCACCAAACAGTGCGTCATCTGCACTACGAGTCATGGTATAACCTGCAGGTCTTCTCCATGCGGGAATTGATGATAAATCAACCCTTCTAGGAGCAACAGGCGCTCTCACTGGAGTAGGAGCTGGTCTGGCAACAGGTTGCTTTACTACTTGTCGTTGTATTGGCTTCACAGGTTGCTTTTGTTGCTCAATTGCTTGCTGTCGTGATGCTTGTACCTTAGCCATATTACCATTGATGATATTATGGATTTCAGATTCATCAAGCTCTAATCCATTGCCAGTCGCAGCTAAGACAGGTTGCGAAGTGATTAGAGTGAGTAAAAAAGCTAGTGTATATTTAACGTTCATTTGATTTTCTCGTTTTCATCCATGAAATAGGAGGAAAAAATTACATAGTATTGGGAAGTTATTTTGTCTTCATTCCTTAACGATGATATTTTGTAGTTTGTATAAAAGCTTTAGCAAAGCGTTGTCCTAAAGCCAATTGACCTGCTGTATTATAATGCAAATTATCACTCTGCTTTTCCAGCCCTTCCGTCGAAATAAGGCGACTATTTCTAATCCCTGCAGTAGAGCGTTTCTGCGCCTGCCGTACCATATTACGATAAGGAAAAGCCTTGATTGCTGGCGGGTTCACTTGAGCAATAAAAAAAGCGAGTGATGGCGTATGCAATTCCTTGCGTAATGCAGTAATAAATTGTGCCAAATTACGTGAATAGCTACGTGCTGAACTTGGATAACGGGCATCTGCCTCACCTTGCATCCATAATATGCCCGCAAATCTAACACCTTTTATGTTCGTATGTCTTTTGATTGTTTTTATTAGTTTTTCAAACAACGGTCCAGCACTTGCATTGCGTGTAATGCGTGCCTTGCTTAAACGCCAATCTGGGTCCCAAGCAAAAAGGGATGTGCCACCCGCTGAAAATTTTATTAGTTTAATTTTCTTATGAGGAAAACGGCGAGATATTGCATGAGCAAAACCAACTTCAGGTCCAAACTGTGCAAAACGGCTCATTTTAGTCGAGTAACCGTTAACATAAAAGGTCACATTGGCAGGAGTGCGTCGATAAGCTACAGGTAGCTTTGATGTTCTTCCATAACCTGACATATTAGACTGTCCTGCTAAGATGAAAACTAGTTCATTATTGTGACTTAAATTAGTTTTAATAAATTGAGTATTCACATGTTGGATAATCTTTCCGAGTTTATTCTGGCTATGCTGTGCGTGACGACTGAACTGGTTATTTAAATGTGTAACGATACCTTCGACAAAAATATCTTTTGCTTGCGCTGAGGTTATCTGGAGAAAAAAAATAACAATAAAAAAAAGTGCTTTTATTTTTGTATTGATTATGACCGCTAAAACTAGTTTGATTATTTGCACGCTCACTCGCTTAAGACGTAATAGAAACAGAACAGAACTAGCGTTAATTGTAATGTATATTAATATTATAATAAGGTGATTTTTTAATCGTTTTAGCGTTAATTTACCGCATTTGTCTACTTTTCACAGAAACCATATTTTATTTTTATAAGCAAAATAAACCCACCTTTTTCAGCAGATGAACTAACCCGCTATTATTCACTCTTAAACAGCATGCTTTCATCCTATAAATCTAACTATAAGGATGTTCTAAACAATCGATGCGATGTTTTATCGTCTTAACTGATTCGTCTTAAAAAAAGAAAATACATATGATTAAATCTCACCATGTTTTTAATAATGATAGCCATTGGTGTGGTTGCTTTTATTAATATGAAGGGAAAAACAAAAGAGGTTGTGCATAAAGATAATGTCATGGTGGCGAAAGCTGTTGATGTGATGATTATTCACAAAGCGCCTTTTTCAGCCAGTGTCGTGGCTTATGGAAATATAGAGCCAACGGTGGTGTTTCAAGGTAAAGCTGAGGTTGGGGGCAGGGTGGCAGTATTGCTGCGGGAACAATCGTCGTCAAAATAAACCCTATCGATTACAAACTTTCTCTGGATAAAACAGGTTCTGAAACGAAGAATAATAGCGATGACTCGATGCTCCAGTTTTTAGTTCTTGACTTATTTACTCAAATATTTTTTTAAATTCCGTATAATTAATTTTTATAAAAACAATAGCTTATGTTTTTTCGCTTT
Source organism: Cocleimonas sp. (assembly GCA_023145485.1). GTDB lineage: Bacteria > Pseudomonadota > Gammaproteobacteria > Thiotrichales > Thiotrichaceae > JAGLBW01. Next base: position 8,538 of record JAGLDT010000127.1, read on the forward strand.
TATCCTTTTTAGAAAAAAATGCGCAGCAATAAAAAAATGGAACCTAGGTTCCGTTTTTTTATTGAGAGTTGGTGCTTAACGATTTACAAACTAACGTGCATTTCGATTAAAAAAGCCAAACACGATGGTTCCTAAAATAATACCAGCAACAACAAAGAGTCCTGTTAGTTTACCTTCGCCAATCATTACCATTGCTGTACCTGGGCAGGATGCTGTTAACGCCCATCCTGTTCCAAAAAATAAGGCACCAATAAAAACACGTCGTGAGAAGTTGACGGCACCAAAGGTAATTTCTTTTTGTGAAATAATACTTTTTGCCTTCATACGCTTTACTAGGAACATGCCTAGCGCACCTGTTGCAACGGCTAAACTTAATACAATAGGAAGTTGAAAGTTTTCAAATAAGAACATACCAGCCATTATGTCAAAGGTTGTTCCTCCGATACTAACGAGAAGAACACCAAACACGGTACCTAATATGATGGAAATAAGTTTTAAAAGTGGCAAGTATTTTTGCTGTTCAACTTCTATTTTTAATTCTGTATTACTGAGTTTCATAATATATCCCCAATTATATTAAAATACGTAAAATAATATCTGTGCAACACCAATAGCGGTTGCGAAAAATAAGGCGGCGACGACTAAACTAACGGGATTTAGTAAGGCTCCCCCTGCTAATGCGTGACCTGATGTACAGCCCCCTGCTAAACGTGCGCCAATACCTAATAATGCTCCCCCAGCAACTAACATTAGCCCTTTTAGTACATCACTACTTGGTAAAACATTGTCATACACACCCATATCAAAACTAAAGGCAAAGCTGCTCTCTTGAATAAAGAGGACATGAATTAAGCCACCAAGGGGTAAGCCAAGTGAGAAGAAGAACTTTAGTGGGTCTAAGTCGTATCCAAAAAATAGTGATTTTGATTGGGTTGTTCGTTTTACTGCACAGACAAACCCAGTTGAGCCACCAACCCCTCGACCAATAAGAACAAAATGCATAACAACAAATATGCCCATCAATACACCGCCTAACCATGCGGCAAGAATATAATTTTCCATAACGGTTCCCCATATTTTAAGACTTTTTTATTTCGTATTTTAGGTAGAGTCTTAGATATCCATAATATCCATAGCCCTTGAGTTACTAACCTAAAATTCAGTATAAATCATAATAAATACGTCCTAGCTATACCCTGAAAGTAATAAGTAAAATTTATCAATAGGTTTTTTTAGCATAAATATTTTTCGCTAAGCCCATAACCTTTTCAAAACCAACACTAAGCTAATAAACTATAATTCAACCACTTAAATAGCATGGACTTTAAAAATTTTACCAATCATAAGCCCACAACACCCAAGTGACAAATAAAGTATATTATTAAATGCTTATTTAGTCAACCAATGATATAAAAAAAATTAATAACCTTTAAGATCTATATTTATTATAACCTTATGATCAATTATTAATCAAATAGTTCCCCGTATAAATAAAAATGCCACAACAAATTGCTGTGGCATTTTTATAAAACGGATGCTAAGTAATATTATAGAGAGGCGTTTATTAAACTTCCCTATTGGTGTTGTCTAACAATAGGGAAAAAGCGTTTAATCAACGTAACACTCTATTGTAATAATTCTATTGCTACCATCAGACAAGGTATAGGTAATGGTTGCTATTCCTATATAACCTTCGGGGTCAAAGAATAGGGTGTGTTTTGATGAGTCACCGTCATAAATCTTGATAGAACCTTCGGATGAACTGACATTGACAAGGGTTCTATCATCATTTGTTGCAAGTACCGCAAAAGAGTCGCCTCCTGCGCTAATGCTGACAGGAATACCAACGGTGCAACAGTTATCATCGTCACTGCCATCATCACCATCACCATCATCCGTGGTTCCATTTTCAGTTACAGTAATAGTAACGGTTGCGACGGCAGTATTGCCATTTTTATCCACTACGGTATAGGTATACTGATCGGTACCAAAAAAATCAGCGCTTGGGGTATATACTAATTCACCCGCATTCGTTCCTGCAGTGACTAGACCATTAGTGCCTTGGGTATGACTTTGAAGCGTTACAGCCTCTCCTGTAGAACCATTAAGTACATTAAGTACCGAATTAGTCCCTTGTTGAATCGTATCGGTGAAATTTTCCGCAGTAACCGTGATTCCTGTTCCTTGTTTAGTTACTGTCACTGTTACGGTTGCAGTCGCTTTATCACCACTGGCATCAATAATGCTGTAATCAAAATAGTCTGTTCCTGTAAAGTCAGCCTTGGAGGTATAAACAAACTGACCATTAACGAGTACAACAATGCCATTTGCACCCTGAGTAAACCCATCAGCGACTATTTGGATGCCTTTACCTTCATTATCCGTATCATTTGCAATCACATCGATAGTAATACTCTGCCCTGTTATAACCGTTGCAATATCATTGTTGGCAATCGGAGTTAATGGTGTAACGCTAGTGTCACTACCCGCAGTCGTTAGGTAAGTATCAATACCACGGTTATGTTTAATCGTATTATGTAATGCGCGTTTAATCCATACAGGTGCTGTTGGGATAACCTCTGTCCTCCATACAACGCGTGGTGTACCAGGTGCGCCTTTATCTATCATAACGCGTTTATAACCTGTTTTAACTTTATTGGTTATGCTACGCGTGCCTGTTTGAACCCGTTTGGTGATATTACGATAGCCTGTTTTATAGCTTGAATGCACTGTAACGTATTCGATATCCACACGACGATTTTTAAAGTCCTGCTCTGGTGTGGTTGGATATTTAGGATTTGATTTACCCACGCCACGTGCAATTAGGTGTTGAGGATTAAAACCTTCTTTAATTAAGAAAGCACGTACTGATGCAGCACGTCGCTCTGATAAGCGTTGATCATATAGTGTATCACCCATTTGGCAGGTATTGCCCGTAATACGAATCACCCCTTTATAGCCATTTTTACGAATTTGAACAGCAATTCGTTTTAAGCGAGCCTGAGCAGATGGAATAAGATTTGCACGGTTTAGCTTAAAGAAAGTCTGTCCCTCAAGCTCCATGGTACTTTTAACTAATTGCTTATACGGTACTTTTAGGGTTTTATTACCATAAACGGGTACGTTAGTCGTTTTGTTGGCATAAACGGCGCGCTTTTGATAACGAGTAGCCCGTGCTTTTCCTGGTACTTCCACGCGCACACGGCGATAACGTCGATCAGGCTGGAAAACATTATCCCCACCAAAATCATAACGATAACTTAAATTACCACTAACCTTGCGCTTATCAGACCCATCCTTATAGCCTCCCTTTTTCTCATCGGATCGAATATCCACACCGACACTATGCGGTGTCCCTTGGAAGAATTTTTCAACACCCGCAGACAGTGACAATAAGGTCGCCTCATCCTCATTCACTCCTTCCTCATCACCCCATTGGTAGTCAAGGCCACCACGAACACGTAGGTTGGATTCATCAATAAATGTCCCTACACTAGCCCCTACACCGTAGTCATAAGCTTTCTCTGATACTGTGGAAGAAGAAACCGTTACTTTTTTCTTTCGACTCAGTCCTTTGCTAACATGTCCTTCCCAAAACGTAGATTCCGTTTCCTGCCCAAAGCCAACGGTTGCCTTTGCATGTTTTGCTTTATTACGATCATAAGCGCCGTAAACCTTGTTAATATGACCTGCTTGACCGCGCTCATTGCGCACAACCCAGTTATGGTCTAAGCGTACACCACCAGATTTAAGCCCAGAGTCATCACCATCGAACTCAACCCCCGCCCACAAACCAGCACTGGTTGAACTATTATTATCTTCTGATAACACGGCGTTCACATCAAAGGTCGTATCACCCTCATCATTAATACTAACGCCAACATTGGAGCCACTTCCAACGTAATTATAATTAATATTTTTAACCTGTTGAGCTGACATGCCTTGCTGAGGTGATGCCTTTGCCTGAGTTGCTAAAATGGCAACAGAACTCAATACGACGGGCAGATAAGCCCATTGGTAGATTTTTATATGTTTAGCTATCATACTTGCCTTCTTTATTGTTCGTTATTTAACTCAATTAGCATTGCATTCAGCAACGCTTAAGCATGACTTAAAGTATGACGAGATTTACTGATTATAGAATTCCCACTTATCAGCAGAAAGACACGACTAATTCCGTTCCTCACTTTATTACTACCGCGATAAAATGAGATGTAAAAATAAGCAAAAAATGATCGACTCATAAACACAAAAAGTTAGTCTTACAAAGTTTTTTATTGATCTATGAAAAACCTAATAAAGCTATTGGCCTATTTACCTCTCTTAAATAGCTTAAATATTATCCTGATATGGTTTTTTAAAGAAAGCACTGACACTCTTGCTGAGTGTTATAAAAAGGGCGGTTTTTTTTGTATGAATTCTAATTTTAATAGAGGTATTTGCAATACTAACGCGCTATACTTAAAGTGTTTTCTAACCTAAGGACGGGTCTCCTACCATGAACGCATTAAATTATATCCCTCTATTTGCACTTTTTCTGATTACTTATTGGGCAATGCATCTTTTTGGAATATCACATGAAAGGCTCTATTACGTTGCAGCTCATGTACAATTGCCATCAGGTACAGTATGGAAGCCAACATGGGGTGATCTGATGATACTACTTGGTATTGTTGCGCTTTATATTGAGTTGTTTAAGGCAACCCGTACATCAACTATGGCAATTGTTGATCACACCTTGTCTACCTTTGTACTCATTGGCTTTTTTACTTCTTGGTTAGTATTTGACTGGGCTGGAAATTCTATCTTCTTAACACTGACCTTCATGGCCTTTTTAGATGTTATTGCAGGTTTTACTATCACTATCTCTACCGCTCGACGAGACCTTGCAATGAAGTAGCGATGCTCTATTGCTCGTACCTTGTTCGATATAGGCTAAAACTCATTAGATTAGAGGATGCAACAGGAAGTAGTGTTGCATCCTCTAAATCGTAAGAGCAAGAAAGCTCCAAGTAATAAACCCACTGCCTCAGATTTAAAAGGATTGACCGTTTATTTCCTTGGATTAGCCTTATCTTCGCTGAGCCATTTTATTCCGCTGTTGTTCCTTGCGTCGGCGTGCTTGTAAACGCTTTTTAGCGTTCTTTTTCAATCTATTTGCTTTGAATGCTTTTACTCTATTCGCTTCTCTTTTGCGAATGGCATTAATTTTTTTCATTGCATGAGCGCGGCGTACCATTTCTTGTTTAATGGTGTTTTCTATTCTTTTCTGCGCCGTTTTACGACGTTTTGTTTCTGTTTTTAGCAGGGTAATATTTCTTCTTTCTTGGGGATCGACACCTGCATTACCAACTAGAGCAAAGATTCCCCTACCTGGGTTTTTTCTGGGTTTGATTAGATGCGCAATAAATCGACCTGTGCAGGAGTGCCACCAGCAGGGGCTATGGTGGGCAAAGGTCATTAATGCACGGTGCTTTGGGGCGGTATGGATGGGTTGGTTAATGTATTCCTTAGTTCCCCAGCTACCAAACCAACGTGGTGTTCTTGGTGCTGAAAATGTTACAAATAAGGTGCCACCCGCTTTTTTCCAGCCAGACAAAAGATCGTAATAGGCCTGCCCCATTTTTCGGCTTCGATTAGCAGCAATAAATAATCGGGTTGGGTTTTGCTTTACATTGCGACTCTCCCAGTCAACTAAATGTTGTCCACCCTCATAAGCAACCAGCTGTACACCGTATTTTCTTGCTGTTTTAGCTTGTTTTTTAATAAGTTTAATGACGCTGGGAATGGAGTAGGGTTCTTTAGGGTTGTAGATTGCCTTAAAAATATCATCAACAGAGCGTGCGCGACGTGATGTGCTCATTTTTGGGTAAAAATAAGGTGCAATGGCTAAGACATCCGTTTTTTTATACGCATTTCGATAAGAAAGCACCATATCGCTTAATCGAGAATAGGGCGTGTAGCCCCCCATAACCCGTACAAGACGTTGATTTCCACCAAAGATTCTTTCCCATAAATTAAATATTTGTACACTTCGAAGTGAGTAATATTTATAGCCTGCTTTTATTTTGTCTTTATCAAGGCGCATGGCTAAGCCCCTTTTTTTAACATAATTTGCCTGTGTAAAAATACCATTCCATGCTTCGTTGGTATATTCAATGTAGATTTTAAGTTGGGGGTTTAAGTTTTTTCGAACATATTTCGCAAATTGTTGAATATATTGATTATTTGCTTTGTGTGGTAAGCAAAACCATGGGTCAATATTTAAAATATTTGCCAATGCGACCATCATTTCAACGGGGACACCACGAACGGCTGTTTTTCCTCCCCATGTTTGCTGTGTTAGCTTATTGCGCTTAGCCCATGAGGTAATAGGATTGCGCGTGATGCCTGACATATTCATAAAGCGAATGACTTTGAAGTCTTTCATATAATCCAAATAGGCAGGACTGAAAATAATAGTATTAAAATGTTGCACAAAGGATAGATACTGTCCAGGGCGACATTTTTTGGGATTTCTAATATGGCGAAAAGGGTTGTTACTGCAAATACCACCTGGCATTAAAATATGGATATTGCGAATATAATTTTTTGGATCGGTTTTTTTGATAATTAAAGTAGCATTAATTTCCCGTTTATTGCTGGCATTAATCGCAATAATATCCTTTCCTGGAAAGCGTTTGATTAATTTTGCATTATGACCATAAATAATTTTTCCTTTACCTTGATATAAAACGGTATACAGACCTTTGGGTAAAACTTGTGCTGGCACATCTTTAATAAAACGGGTTCCGACCTGAGCATATTTTGGAATATAGGTTGGCCAGCCATCTCGGTCGTAGCGTATACGCCCTTTAGTCAGCCATGGGCGTGCTTCTTCAAAAGGAATTGATGATTTAAAAATATCAACAAATGGCAAACTAGCATCATCTTCTGTGATTTCATTGGTATTGATACCAAGTGGTGAATTGACGGACGATGCGCTAAATGCAAGAGAAACTGGGAAAAGCAGTATAATGCCTACGCAGAGTGTGTTTTTAATAGTAGAAATGAAAACGTTGGATCGAAAAATCATATAAAATCTTGAGACTGTCGTATGATTAAGCATACAAACAAATCAGCATCCTTGTTTGTAATTAAGATACATATTGTAGATGTAATAGACTAATTATCCAAAGAAAATTAGATTAATAATAAATTATTTTTTTACTTGTCATAAGTAGTCTTTTGAATTTACCCTAAAAATAAGTTTAGACTGAATATCAATCGCTATCAAAATACTGTTGTAAATTTTTTTCATAAGGCAGTAGTATCACTTTTTTGTTAGAGTGCACTAATAACAAACACCATTGAAATATTACCTCTATGAATGACTTACCTGAATCTAATAATAGTTTGCTCCTAGCTCTGCGCGAAATACTGCCTGAAAAATATCTATTAACGACCAAGGAAGACTTGAAACCCTATGAATGTGATGGTTTTCCTGTTTATCGACGTTTACCTCTTGCCGTTGCCTTACCCAGTACGATTGAAGAGGTGCAAAAAATTATCCATGTCTGTGAGAGTTTACGTGTGCCGATAGTTGCCCGCGGTGCAGGAACGGGATTATCAGGTGGTGCTTTGCCTCATGAAGGCGGTATTATTCTTGGTTTAGCACGCTTTAATCGTATTCTTGAAATTAATGATGACAGTATGACGATGCGAGTCCAGCCAGGGGTGCGTAATTTAGCAATCTCTGAAGCGGCGGCTCCCTATGGTTTGTATTATGCGCCTGATCCTTCTTCACAAATTGCCTGTACTATTGGTGGGAATGTGGCAGAAAATGCCGGGGGGGTGCATTGTTTAAAATACGGTTTGACGGTGCATAATGTATTGGAAGTCAAAATCATTACGGTAGAAGGCGCGTTAGTGACATTAGGCTCTAGTACCTTGGATACGCCAGGTTATGACCTGTTAGGCTTGATGACAGGTTCAGAGGGAATGTTAGGAATTATTGTTGAGGTTGTAGTAAAGCTATTGCCACGTCCTCCTGAAACTAAAGTATTAATGGCATCTTTCGATACAGTAGAGGATGCTGCGAATGCGGTTTCAACGATTATTTCAGCAGGGATTATTCCAGCAGGATTGGAAATGATGGATAACTTAGCCATTCAAGCGGCTGAAGCGTTTGCTCATGCGGGTTATCCTGTTGATGCGGAGGCTATTTTACTGTGTGAATTAGATGGCGAAGGTGAACAGCTTGCAGAAGAAGTGAGCCTTGTTGCTGATATTTTAAGAGAAGCCAATTCAATTCGTGTGGTAATGGCGAGTTCTGATGAGGAAAAGGCTACACTGTGGGCGGGTCGCAAGGCCGCTTTTCCTGCGGTTGGTCGCTTATCACCTGACTATTATTGCATGGATGGCACTATCCCACGCAAAAAAATAGCGGCAGTATTAGCTGAGATACAAGCATTATCAGAACATTATGATTTACGGGTAGCGAATGTCTTTCATGCAGGGGATGGTAATTTACATCCTCTGATTTTATTTGATGCAGGAAAAACGGGCGAACTGGAAAGAGCAGAACATTTTGGTGCTGATATTTTAGAATTATGCGTAAAAATGGGGGGTACGATTACGGGTGAGCATGGGGTAGGATTTGAAAAACTGGATCAAATGTGTGTGCAGTTTAGTGAAGATGAATTGACCCACTTTCATAATATTAAATACGCCTTTGACCCTTATGAGTTACTTAATCCTGGCAAAGTGATTCCTACCTTGCATCGTTGTGCTGAGCTAGGTGCTATGCATGTTCATCATGGTGAATTGCCTCACCCTGATATTCCGCGTTTTTAGCATTTATTGTTTTATTCTTAAAACAAGTTAACTTAAATTTATAACGTAATTATTTATAGAAAACATATGGCTCTCAACATTATACCAAGCTTTATCCCTAGTTGTGATATAAGCGCTGCATTACAAGAACAAGTCCAATCATCGATTGATTTACATTCACCTTTGCTAATCCTTGGTGGTGGGAGTAAATCATTTTATGGACGACCTCCTGTGGAGACCTCGAATATATTAGACTTGAAAGATCATATCGGCGTGATTGATTATGATCCAACGGAGTTGGCAATTACAGTGCGAGCAGGGACACGTTTACAAGATTTGGAGTTATTATTAGCGAAACAACAACAAATCCTACCGTTTGAACCGCCTCTGTTTGATAAAAACAGTACCATTGGTGGTGTTGTTTCCTCTGGTATTTCTGGGCCTCGCCGCGCATTTAGTGGTTCTATTCGTGATGCGGTCTTGGGTGTGGAAATCATTAATGGAGAGGGTAAAATTGTCCATTTCGGCGGTCAAGTGATGAAAAATGTCGCGGGTTATGATATGTCGCGCTTAATGGTACGTTCAATGGGAACACTGGGTGTTATCTTGAGCGTTTCATTACGAGTATTACCAAAGCCCGCGAAAGAAATAACGCTTGTTGTGATGGCAGACCAAGAGGAGTCACTGGCTTACTGTAAACGATGGCGCAGAGAGCACCTGCCTATATCGGCTACAACATGGTATCGGGGCACTGTTTATGTTCGTTTGTCAGGTACAGAAACTACTTTAGAAGCAGCGCAGCAGAAACTGTCAAAAGAGATTTCATTTGAACAACTTGAGGACGATGAGACTTTTTGGCAATCAATACGTAATCAACAACATGCCTTTTTTAAAGAAATTAATAAACCCTTATGGCGTTTATCTCTACCTATTAATGCGCCTGTGATTGCTCGTTTTTCAGGTGATTTGCTAACGGAGTGGGGCGGTACGCAACGCTGGGTTAGTAATAATGCGCCCGCTAATATTGTTCGAGCAGTGGTTGAAAAGCATGGCGGTTATGCTACCTTATTTGGTGGACAAAAATACTTACCTGAAGTCCCTCCTTTTCCTGTTTTGGCACCTGAATTACTTGAGTTACATAAACGCTTAAAACGTAAACTTGATCCGCACAATATTTTTAATCCTGGGCGTTTATACAGAGATCTTTGATGAGAACTGACTTATTAGATAGTATTAAATACACCTCAGAAGGACGTTTAGCGGATGATATATTGCGTAGCTGTGTGCATTGTGGATTTTGTAATGCGACTTGCCCGACCTATCAGTTATTAGGCGATGAAAATGAAGGGCCTCGTGGACGAATTTATTTAATTAAACAACTACTTGAAGGGGCTGAGGTGAGCTCTTCAACACGTGATCACCTAGATCGTTGTTTAATTTGTCGCAATTGTGAAACGACCTGCCCATCAGGGGTTAAATACAGTCAATTATTGGAAATCGGTAAGAAATTTATTGGAAAGACAGTAGATCGTTCTTTTAAAGAGCAGTTCGTGCGTGATGCTTTACTCAATACCTTGCCTTATCGTCGTCGTTTTAAATTATTTTTAACGGCTGGACGTTTCTTTTTGCCACTTGTTCCTCCCACATTGCGTAGCAAAATTCCTGCGAGAATGGTAGCAGGAAAATGGGCTAAAGGCTCGCATCAACGCCGTATGTTGATACTTGATGGCTGTGTTCAGCCGACACTATCACCTGACATTAATAGTGCTACCTCCAGAGTGTTAGATAAACTAGGTATTACACTGGTTAATATAAAAAAAGCAGGTTGCTGTGGTGCAGTTAGTCAACATTTAAATAGGGAAAAAGATGCACTTGCGATGATGAGGCGTAATATCAAAGCATGGTGGCCAGAAATAGAAGCAGGTGCAGAAGCGATTGTAACAACCGCTAGTGGTTGTGGGTTAATGATCAAAGAGTATGGGGATTATTTAAAGGATGATGAGCAATACGCTGAAAAAGCACGTCAAATTTCTGCGTTATGTAAAGATCTTTCAGAAGTGATTCTTGCAGAAGATTATGCCACTCTTCTAGCAAAAAAACCGAAAAAAATTAGCTGGCATCCTCCTTGTACTTTGCAACATGGGCAAAAAATAACAGGTGTGGTTGAAAAAATCTTAAAGGACTGTGGTTATCAGCTAAATCCAATTAAAGACTCGCATTTATGTTGTGGTTCAGCAGGGACGTATTCTATTTTTCAGCCAGAATTAGCCACACAATTGGGGAATAATAAAGTGACACATCTTGAGGCTGATCAGCCTGAGTTAATTGTCACTGCCAATATCGGTTGCCAAACACATTTACAAGAACGTACAAAAACGTCCGTGAAGCACTGGGTTCATTTGTTATTGGAGTCATAAATTATGCAAAATATTAGTCGTGATATTGGTTCAAGTCTCGAAACACAAGTGCTTAATTATATTCCAATCAATACGAATCTTGCAACCTCAGGGCAACCAACACCTCTACAAATAGAAGCGATTGCAGCTGCAGGCTATGACTGTATTATTAATCTTGCAATGCATGATTCAACCGATGCATTATTTGAGGAAGGTGGTTTAGTTAGCGAGGTGGGAATGAATTATTTTCATATTCCCGTCCCTTTTGATGCGCCAACAGTAAAGCATTTGACATTATTTCTCAATTTGATGAGGGCTTTAAAGGGGAAAAAAGTCTGGTTGCACTGTGCTTATAACTGGCGCGCTTCTGCCTTTACTGGGCATTATCAACGCAAAGTATTAGGGGTGTTATCTGATGAGATAGAGATGATTGTATTGGAGCAATGGGAGCCAGATGAGGCTTGGTTGGCATTTTTTGATGTTGAAATTTAGAATGACGTTAAGGAATGAAAGTTCAATAACGTCCCAACTCTAACTTGCCTGTTTGTCTCAGCTTGAATGCTCTCAGGCCGTTGCGTAGAATGAGTCTGCGCCTACTGAGAAGATCGAATCTGAAAAAAACTCTGCGTTATCATTTGGGATGTTATTAAGTTCTCATTCCTAAGATTAACAACAGTCTCGAAAGTGTTATTGCTAGTCTTAGCCTAATCTTAGCGAAATAGGTTGAAAATATATTAGTCGGTGCGACTAGTGACTTCCAGTAAATGATAACCAAATTGTGTTTTAACAGGGCCTTGAACTTCATTGATGGGTGCGCTGAAGACCACTTTATCAAACTCAGGTACCATTTGACCTGGACCAAACGAGCCTAAGTCGCCACCTTGAGCACTGGATGGACAACTGGAATTAGCTTTAGCCACGTCAGCAAAGTCTTTGCCATCCATAATCTGCTGTTTTAATTCATTACATTTTTCTTCGTTATCGACTAGTAAGTGGCGAGCTGTTGCTTGTGCCATTGTTTTTCTCCGTTCATTGAGGCGTGAGGATTATAATACCACTCTGCCTAAAGGGTGTGTTTTTAGCTTTTCTATTTTGTGGGTGTCGCTGATTTTATCAAGAGGTGAGGGTAAAATATTGCTAGATAAATAATTTTAAGGCTAAGGCAATAATAACAACAACAATGGCGGCGGTGAAATACTCTTCCATTGTCCATTCATCGGTTGGTGGTTTTGGTTTTTCTGGTGGTTTTAGCTCGCCACATGCTTGTTTAACATATTGATTCCGTATAGCATTAATATGCTCATGTATAGGATTTGCTTCCATGCCTTCAAATTCTACATGACCACCACGCATTCTGATCAAAGGAATTAGCATATCAATATTTGCCCTTGCAAGTACTGCATTTTGCACTGCTGGTCGTATAAATTTTTCATGTAATTCACAATAATTTCGTGGTCCATCTTCGAGTATTTGAGCAAACTCAGCTGCTTCTTTGTCATTATCTTTTTCAGGTTTTAAATCCCCTTTTTTAATAGCATCATGTTTTTGGTTATAGTTTAAATTAGTTTGAATGTCATAATGCAGACCTTTGTAAATGTCATTTCCAGCTTTTTGCATCAATTCACGATTTTGCCTTAAAAATTTATTAAGTTCATTTGTATGAGCATCAGCATCCCTAATTGCTTTTGATCTAAGCCTAACTTCATAGGAAGCATCCTTTCGGTCTGTAAAATTCACCTCTACATCATGCTCATTAAAAATACTATAAGACGGTTCAGTTTCTATAAAGGTATCGGCTAAATCTTTTTTTTCATCACCTGAGTCTTTGTTATCTTCTTTTTTTTCTTCTTTTGGGGGAGCTTCTTTTTTCTTGGGTTTTAATAAACCTATGGTATAAGAAAAAGGAGTCGCGGCGGTCGTTACAAGTGTTCTTAGGATGGTATTCATGATGGGCATTCCACGGAGGTGGTTATTTCTTTATTTAATTGGAGTGCTGTGAGTCGATGATGCCAGACACAGCCTGTATCGAGGGCGATTACATTTTCATCTTGATAAAAGCCAAGGCTTGACCAGTGCCCAAAAATGACTTTAAGCGGTAATGGTTTTCTAATGGGACACTGAAACCATGGTATTAAGTTGGGGGATTTGTCGTTAATCTCAAAGGGATTTTTTTTGAGATGAAAATCAAGGGCACCTTTTTGCTTACTATAGCGCATTCGCACAAAACTGTTCAATATATAACGGTGTCGTTCATACGATTGCAGGTCATCGTTCCATTTTGTTGGTGTATTTCCATAGATTTCTTTTAACCAACGATCGGGTTGTTTGCCACGCAAGGGGATTTGTATCTCTTTAGCACATGCAATGGCTTTTTTTATTGTCCAAAAGGGCGAAATACCGGCATGTGCCATACAATAGCCACGTTTTTTATCAACATGCAAAAAAGGTCGATTGCGTAGCCAATTAATCAGCTCTTCCCTATCAGGGGCTGAAAAAATGGGCTTTAGCGTAGGGTTGGGTTTAAACAAACCATAATGACTAGCGATCAGTGAAATATCATGATTTCCCAACACGCTAACAGCCGCCTTATCAAGATTTTTAATAAAACGTAAAACTTCCAGTGACTGTTTGCCACGGTTAACCAAGTCACCCGCTATCCATAAGGTATCTTTTTCTGGAGAGAACTGTATTTTATCAAGTAATCGTCTAAAAGGATCATAACATCCTTGAATGTCACCAATTGCGTATATTGCCATATCCTGCATTTTACTACATTTAAGAACGATTATGTAATCACTTCAACACTCTTAATGGATAAAAACATTTTTATCTGCGATATGTTTTATGTATACTAAAAGGAATGTGTATATATAAAAAATAAGGCAATGGAGTCGAAATACACTAGTTCTAGGGGATTTTTATGGCAGTCGCATTACCAAAATATGCGGTGGCAGCGGATGACGTTGCGACACAATTATATAATCAATTAAGCAGTGCTTTAGCAAATAGTTATAAAATTTATCAATATCTATCAGTTGATGACCTGCCATTAGGTAGTTTGTTTTATTTACAACAAGAGAAGCAGTCACTGTTTATTTTTGTTTGTCTGGGTAATTCGCCGCGTTTACCGCCCCTCAGTGCAAAAGACATTCTTTCTTACAAGAGTGAACCACTGAACAAACTCTTGCAGTTTCAAGAATCATTAGTTCCAGAAAAATTACGTATTCATAGTAATTTATTAGCCCCTTTTATTGTTATTTTACCCGATAGTCTTGAAGAAAAAACACAATTGAATTTAACATCAAGTGGGCTTTATATTTTTGGTCATGAAGCGCTGATGCCAGAATCTTTTCCTAATTTGGTGAGTAACCACATGGGTATGTCGATGTCAAATTATGCCTTTGATTATATGCGTTGTCGCTTTAGCCCTGAATCTGCGGTGTCGAAATTTCACTCATTGCATCAACCTGATCAACATGTTTCATTAAAATTAGAACATTTTCTTCTTAGTGATGAACAAGAAATAGCACTCAAGCAGGATTTAGTCTTAAAAACAGAAGAGGCTTCACCACATAACTATAATTTACGCTTGATTCATGGAGCAGCGGGGAGTGGAAAGTCATTGGTCTTATTGCATCGTGCAAAATTATTGCGCGATCTTTATCCAAATAAAAAAATACTTGTCTTAACAGATAATAAAGCGATTAATCATTGTCTGAAATCACGTTATGAGAGCCTTTTTAATAATCAAGATAATGAGTGCTATCCTTTTATGGAATGGTGTCAACGCCAATGGAAATGGACGCATCGTTTTGTTCATGAGGATGAGGTGAAAGATGTGGTTGTGCAGATGTTGCAACGCCATTTACGGGGGACTATTTTTACGCGACATCTCTTTTTGCGCGAAATTAATTTTATTAAAGATCGTTTGATTTTTACAGAAAGTGATTATTTGAAAGTAGGTCGTTCAGGACAGGCGCATTCTTTAAATACAGAACTGCGAATACGCTTGTGGCGAGCAGTCTTAGATTTTGATGCAGAATTAAAAGAACGTCATGTGTTGCTCTGGGCTGATCTTCCACGTTTGCTTTGGCGTGATTTAGAGGAGGGTAAAATAAGTTTAGAAGAGTATGATCATGTCTTGGTTGATGAAGCGCAATATTTTGCACCGATCTGGTTTGAGTTGATAAAAAAGGCTCTTAAACCTCAGAGTGGGCAATTGTATATGGTTGCTGATCCTGATCAGGGGTTTCTTAATCGGAGTCTAAGTTGGAAAGAAACGGGGATTGATTTACGTAATCGCACTATCCGTTTGCAGAGTAATTATCGTTCTAATCCATTGATTTTAAAAGTTGCAGATGAATATCGTTTAAATCGTATTCCAGATGAAGCGGATCATATGTTAGCTATTAGGTCATGTGTAGACTTTCCTCAAGAAGATTGTATTGCACCGACACTCCTGCATTTTAACCATCAAGATGACGAGAGAAATCGCCTTCTTAGTGAAGTACATAAATTATTACAACAAGGCACCGCGCCGCAGGATATTCTTATTCTTGATGCAGCTACTTTTAGTGTGCGTTCTCTACTGCAAACAATTAAAAATACTCTGAATCAATCCGCTTGTATTTTGACAGATCCTTATTGGAATGAAGAAGCATTACGACTTTGTGAGTTAGAGACGGCAACAGGTCTTGAAAGTCCTATTGTCTTTATTACAGGTTTGCAGACACTCTTTGAGAGAGAAAAACGGGCGGGTATTGGTGATCGTGAACGGCAAGCTTTGATGATAGAAAACACTCGTAAACTCTATATGGGAATGACACGTGCCAGTAATCAACTCATTTTATTGTTGACATCAGACACTATTCCTAAATCTTTGTGTATTAAGGAAATGGATATACCGACGACATCTTCAACAGAATTAGCAACAGTATGTTATTTACACGCGTAGTTTAATTAGGAGTGTATATAAAATAGCCTAATTACCTTCTTGCCCTTTGAGAATCCAAGCGGTATTCTCCGTTGATAATTATCATTCAAGGAGAGCCCCGCATGAAATTGATTACCGCTATTATTAAACCCTATAAACTTGATGATGTGCGTGAAGCCTTATTTGAGGTTGGTATTCAAGGTCTTACCGTTACTGAAGTAAAGGGCTTTGGTCGCCAGAAAGGACATACAGAGTTGTACCGTGGTGCTGAATACGTTGTTGATTTTTTACCTAAAGTAAAGCTGGAAACAGCCGTAGCAAGTGATGCACTTGAGGCAGCTATTGAAGCCATTATTAAAGCTGCTAATACGGGTAAAATTGGTGATGGCAAGATTTTTGTGTCCAATATAGAGCAGACTATTCGTATTCGTACTGGTGAAACAGGACCAGAAGCACTTTAAGGAAATCCCCCATGAAACTCCTTTTTATAATCGCCAGTCTTGTCTTGCTCCCCCTCACAGCACAAGCAGAGGATGTCCTCAACGGTGCGAATACCGCTTGGATACTCACTTCAACAGCCCTTGTTTTATTTATGACTTTACCAGGTTTAGCGCTCTTTTATGGCGGTCTAGTTCGTAGTCGTAATGTACTTTCTATCTTAATGCAATGTTTTGCCATTGCAGCAATTGCCTCAATACTCTGGTTTGTTGTTGGTTACAGTATTGCCTTTGGTACAACAGGTAATGATTTTTGGGGTGGTTTAGATAAAGCCATGTTTAGCGGTATTACTAAAGACTCTTTAGTCGGTGATATTCCAGAAACACTGTTTGCTTTATTTCAAATGACCTTTGTGATTATTACACCTGCTTTAATTATTGGTGGCTTTGCTGAACGGATTAAATTTTCAGCCGTGTTATTATTCTCCGCTTTTTGGATAGTATTAGTCTACGCACCCATTACTCATTGGGTATGGGGTGGTGGCTGGTTACAAAAAATGGGTTTACTTGATTTCGCAGGTGGAACTGTAGTGCATATTACCTGTGGCGTTGGCGCACTTGTTGGGGCAATCATGATTGGTCCCCGCAAACATTTTAGTCGAACGATGCCACATAATTTAACCATGACGGTCACCGGTGCAGGTATGTTATGGGTAGGTTGGTTTGGTTTTAATGGGGGGAGTGCATTAGCTGCCAATGGTGATGCTGCAATGGCAATGCTAGTTACCCATATTTCAGCGGCAACGGGTGCGATGACTTGGATGATTTATGAGTGGATTAAATTTGGTAAGCCAACCGCATTAGGAACGGTTACTGGTATGGTGGCAGGTCTTGGAACGATCACGCCTGCTTCTGGGTTTGTAGGCCCAGGTGGTGCACTGATTATTGGTTTGCTAGCGGGCATTATCTGTTTCAATATGACCATCTTTATAAAGCAAAAACTAAAAATTGATGATGCTTTAGATGTATTCCCAGTACATGGGGTTGGTGGTATTTTAGGTACGCTATTAGTTAGTGTCTTTGCTTCAACACAGTTAGGTTTATTCAGTGGTAGTGGTTTTGCGGAAGGGATTAGTAGCATAGGAGAGCAGTTCCAAGTACAACTTATTGGTGTCAGTGCTACTTTTGCTTATACTGCCGTGGTTTCTTATTTATTATTTAAACTCGTTGGTTTAATGGTTGGTGGTTTGCGTGTAACACCTGATGAAGAAGCGCAAGGTCTCGATATTATTGACCATGAAGAACGTGGTTATGTTTTGTAATTGAAATGTATTGCAAATGAATGTAAATGAAATAAATGATGAACGCTGGTTACAGGGATTAGCAGTATTAAATTGCGGTGTGGATGATGAGCAATTGCATAAACTAAAGCAATATGTGGCATTACTGCATCGCTGGAATAAAACCTATAACCTTACAGCAATACGTGATCCACAACAGATGGTTCCTCTGCATATTTTTGATAGTCTTGCTGTGGCATCTTATATATCAGGAAAAAACTGTCTAGATGTTGGAAGTGGTGGTGGTTTGCCTGGTATTCCATTGGCTATTATGCAACCTAAACGAATCTTTACTTTATTAGATACAAATGGCAAAAAAACACGTTTTATGCAACAAGTGGCGATTGAATTAGAGTTAAATAATCTTGTTGTTGTCCATGCGAGGGTCGAAAAGTGGTCATCTGAGTCTAAATTTGACACTATTATCAGTCGAGCATTTGCTTCTATTGTCGATTTTACTCATTATTCTTCGCACCATTTATCTAAAAATGGACAAATGTTAGCAATGAAGGGGCGTTTTCCTCAAGATGAACTTGCCTCCCTGCCAAATGGATTCATTGTAGAATACTCAAAGACTTTGGTGATACCTGAGGTTTCAGGAAGCCGATGTATTATTAAGATGATAAAGAAAACTTAGTTTATCGATAGATAATATCGTTAGCACCATTTTTTTTCTATGGTAGGATGCGCGCTTCCTTGATCATAGAGAAAAGTGAATGAATATTCAGCAACGTATTTGGGTCGGATTATCCTTATTTGCCCTCATCACCGCTAGCGCAGGCGTTTATGGAAAAGATAAAATTAAAACGTGTGCAGACCTGAAAACAAACACCATTCTTAAAAAAGCACGGCCTTACAAGTCGACCATTGAAAAATATGCGCGCTTGAATGGTGTCAATGCAGATTTTGTACTGGCCATTGCTGCTGTAGAAACCTGTTTTAATGCACGTGCCGTCTCTCCTGTTGGCGCAAAAGGTCTTATGCAACTGATGCCTGCAACAGCTAAACGCTTTGGTGTCAATCGTCGCTCAAATGTCAAGCAAAGTATTAAGGGAGGCACAAAATACCTTAAATTCTTAATGCGTCACTATAAGCACGATATGCGACATGCCGCTGCGGCTTATAATGCGGGTGAGGGTCGAGTTGATAAATATAAGGGCGTTCCTCCTTATCGTGAAACACGTCGTTATGTGAAAAATGTTCTGAGAATTTATAATAAGCTAACGACACATCGTAAATCTTCGAAGAAACTAAGGCCTATACAACGTGTAAGTCGAAAATTTTCGAAGAAGCTACGTTCTGCGCAGCGCGTAAAGCATAAATCTTTAAAGAAATCGAATTCTATACGGCGTGTTAGCCAAAAGGTAAGAAGGCAGTCGTCAATTAGTCGTAGTAGCAAACATATTAAAATGTACAAAACTTTAAAGCTAACGTCTAAAAAAACAATGTCAGAAAAACAAACCTTTCAGTTAGCGGCTAGATTATTGCTTCGATAGGTCAATATTTCCTCCATGATGAGATCATGCTATGCCTTCCATCCTTCCTGTCTCTGCATTTTCTGATAATTATATCTGGCTACTTTGTGATGATAAACAACAGTATACTGCTATTATTGACCCTGGGGATGCAGCCCCTGTGATTGCGATGCTTGAGAAAAAAAAGATACAACCGATTGCTATTTTAATTACTCATCGACATAGCGATCATATTGCTGGTGTTCCAGCCTTACTGCAAAAATACCCTGAACTTCCTGTTTATGGATCTGAAAAAGAGAGCATACCCAAGCTTACTCGTGCGGTAAAACAGGGGGATTTTATTACTTTAGCAGAGATTGATATTAAGTTAGAAGTACTGGAAACCTTTGGGCATACTGCTGGACACCTGAGTTATTATGCTGAAAGGTTACTTTTTTGTGGTGATACTTTATTTTCGAATGGTTGCGGGCGTATTTTTGACGGTACAATAGAGGATTTATATGCCTCATTAGAAAAAATAGCTAAATTACCTGCTGATACTCAAATATTTTGTGCACATGAATATACATTAGATAATATTGGTTTTTCTAAATGGGTAGAGCCAGAAAATAAAGATTTATTAGCGCGTGAAATTGCTTGCTGGATGTTAATTGATGAAGATAAACCAACTATACCGAGTTTGCTTTCTAATGAATTAAAAACTAATCCATTTTTGCGTTGCCACAAAGAAACAGTCATTCAAGCTGCAGAAAAATTTGCAGGGAAACCCTTAAATTACCCTGTTGAGGTTTTTAGGGCGATTCGTCAATGGAAAGATAGTGAGTACGATTGATGTTCTCGGACAGTCTCCTTCTTAGGACTGAGGATTCAATAACGCCCGAACTCTAATTTGCCTTTTTGT
>JAGLDT010000128.1 GCA_023145485.1 Cocleimonas sp.
AAGGGGAAACAAATGCTAATACTAAAAAAGAAGGAAGCTCTAAACAGGATAAAGGCAATCAGCAACAAAATGACAATAAACAGCAGGCAGTAAGTCCTCTTCATAATCATATTATTGGCACAAATGCTGATGATAAATTAAAAGGAACCCGTGACAGTGATCATATCCTTGGATTAGATGGCAATGATCGTTTATACGGTCGTCAAGGAGATGACCTGTTATCAGGAGGTAAGGGGCATGATCACCTATATGGAGGACAAGGAAACGATACTTTGATAGGTGGTCAAGGGAATGACTATCTTTCTGGAGGGCGTGGTAATAATGTTCTACTAGGTGGTGAAGGCAATGATGTTTTAGCGAGCCGTTTAGGTTCTGATTTATTGGATGGTGGTTCAGGTAATGACACGGCAAGAATCAGAGGGAATATTGATGATTATGATTTCAAAATTAGCACTGTTTTTCCGCGTTCTGGCAATCCTAGTGATTCCGTTGTTTTAGGTGCGCCGAGTGATAATGGTATTGTTTTAACCCATAAAGAAACAGGGCAAACTATTTCAGTCGTTAATATTGAAACGTTTAGATTTAATGATGTTCAATTAAGCACTGATGAATTGCTTAAGCAGATAGAAAGTCAAAGTCCACCGTTAAAATTGAGTGACAAAGAACATAAGGCGATTTCTAATCATTTTAATCATACGCCACCCCAAGGCACTGCTGATGGTATTACAATACGATTCACGGGTATTGCATTGGATCAAGATGGCAATGGTAAATTGTCGGTCGGCGATACGGTCAAGCTTCATTACTCAGGTGGTATTGCAGGTATTGATGAAGTCCGTGATCATGTATTAACAGAGAAAGATTTAGAGGCGATTAAAGAGGCTAGCTATAAAGAATTACCTCTTGATTCAAAGCAACAGCAACGCGCTTTGAATCTCTTTAGCCCTTTCCATACGTTTGGAGAGTTTGTTCGCATTTTAGATGTGAATGGCGATGGAAAGGTCAGTAAAGGCGATATTGCTATTCATTTTAGAGGTCCTGATCCTGTTCCAATTAATGCAGATGAGAGTGATAATGTTGAACTAGGGCGAATGATTTTATCAGAGCAACAAGTATCGGTTATCAATGGTACTGCTTTGATGGAAGCACAAAAAGAATTAAATACTAATAAAGAAAAATGGGAAAAAAATGATATTCAGGATTATAGCTATCAGTTCCAGCGTTCCTGTTTTTGCCCGCAGGAGATAACCCGTCCTGTTGAGATTACGGTTAAAGATGGTAACGTCACTGATGCTCAGTTTAGTGACATAAAGGATAAGCCACCCGAACAAAACCAACTTTCAATCAACAGTTTATTTGGCATTATTCAAGATGCGATTGATAGAGGTAGTCAGATTGAAGTTAAGTATGATGAAAAAACGGGAATGCCAACTGAAATTATCATCGACCGTGATCAGATGCCAATGGATGGTGGAGAAACGATTACCGCCAGCAATCTGCAAATCAATATACCAGATGAAGAGTTAAAGCTAACTGAAAAGCAACAAGATGCCATAGGGGCACGTTTTAATCGCATACCACCACCCAATCTTATGGATGCACCAACGATACAATACACAGGCGTTAGCATTGATAAAGATGGTGATGGAGAGCTAGGTGTAGGTGATGTAGTTAAGCTTCAAACCATCGGTGGTTTTAGACCCCCTGGCGATTTTGACACAACGTATGATCATGTTTTAACAGCAGATGACATGGCGTTTATTGAAAAAGACAGAAGTAACCCTTTACTTGATATAAATAACGGTCTTTCTAAAGAACAACGACAACGCCTTAGTGATGCGCTCAATATAGTGAATGCCAATTCAAGTATTGACAAAGTATACGATAATAATTCAGATGGAAAGCTATCCGCAGGTGACACCGTTGCAATACAGCGCGTTATTTATTCATCAACGCCTGTTTTTACTGATGAAAAGGGGCAACAATCTGTTGGGGATTCTGTCGCAGTTTCGCTTGAATTCCATACGCTAACGCAAGATGATATTGACCAGTATTTATACGGCGCGAACACAGAGGCTCATGTTGATTTTAAAGAAAATAAGGATACATGGGAAAGCACCCGCCCTGAAAACTATTCCTTTACCCTACAACGCTCAGGCTTTATTGCTGGAGAGGCAGCAAAGCCTGTGGATTTGATTATTCATGGCAATACCATCGTTGATGCTACATTTTCTGATGGAAGCAATGCAATGGTGCCTGAATATAATCAGCTCAGTGTGACTGATCTCTTTAAAACCATTGGCAATGCACTGGATAGCAATGCTGCGAAAGTTGAGGTTAAATACGATGCTGACACTGGCGTTCCTGAGTCCATTTTTGTTGATCAAAGTGAACTCATCGCGGATGAGGAGCTATACCTTAGTATTAGTAATTTCAAAAACATTGATAGCGACACAGGTGTTGTTTCAGATGAAGTAACCTCATGAGGTGCATAGTTATTCTACGCAACGAGTGAGATCATTCCATCTGGAACAAAAAAGTAAGTTAGATCGGGACATTATTTCATGCACATTTGTTTGGAAATTTCTCAAACAACCTGCCAATACACATCTATCAAAGGGTCAAATGCTGTTACTACACCCTTTGATGTTTTGATGTTTTTTGGAATAGTTAACGCATGATCAGAGCGAACGAGATTCATGTGTTGACTATTAACAGTCTTCCCGTAAAAGAGCGCGCCATTAATTGATAAGAATTTTTCGAGCTGATCCAATGCCTTCTCATTATCAAAAACTTGTGTTATTACAGAGATTGCATTAGCAACATTAAAAATTCCCGCACAACCACAGCTACTTTCTTTTGCTGTTGTAAGATGGGGCGCTGAGTCTGTTCCTAAAAAGAACCTTTTATCGCCACTAGTTGCTGCTTTTATTAAGGCTAATCGATGCAGTTCACGTTTTGCTACAGGCAAGCAGTAATAATGAGGCTTAATACCACCAACTAACATAGCGTTGCGGTTAATAACCAAATGATGTGGAGTAATCGTGGCTGCCGTATTGTCATTACAAGACAAAACATAATCCACACCCTCTTTTGTCGTTAGGTGTTCAAACACTATTTTTAGTTTAGGGAAGCGTTGGCGAATAGGGATCAACTTGGTCTCAATAAAAACAGCTTCACGGTCAAAAATATCAACATCGACATCAACTACTTCGCCATGCACTAAAAATGGCATACCTATTTGTTCCATTACTTCTAGCACTGGATAGATTTTTTCTAAATCTTTTACTCCTGCATCTGAATTAGTTGTAGCACCTGCTGGATAGAGTTTAACAGCCGTTATATCATCCTTTAAAAAACCTAAATGAACATCTTCAGGATCAGTGTTTTCTGTCATATACAAGGTCATTAGTGGCGTAAAATCATGACCTTCTGGTAAATTATTAAGGATTTCTTGACGATACTTTTTTGCATCATTAGTCGTAACAACAGGAGAAGGCAAGTTAGGCATCACAATCGCACGAGCAAAGTGCTGACTGCTATAAGGTAAGACTTTATTTAACATTTCTCCTGAACGGAGATGTAAATGCCAGTCATCGGGCATAGGGATAGTCAATTTAGTTAGCATCGGGGAATGTCTTAAATGTTAAGAGTATTTTTAATACTTTTGAATTCAGCTCCTTCAGAGCTATAGATTTTTACTTAAATAATCGAGTGTAACCCACCTCCCGCTCTAGACTTAATAATTTCACAAAAGAGAGCAGATTCAAAGCTAAGGGGCTGCTCCAAGGAAGCCACTAATGAAGAAGAAGACGATGACAGCAGTTTCTAAAAAAATCAAGCAAACGATTTTAGAATTTTAGATAGTGTTGATAATCTATTTCATCACGGATAGTGTGCTTCCAAAATCAATACTGCGCTATTACCTGTTCATGACAACGCAAAACAGGTGGTTATGGTCTAGGCTTGTACCTCGTCAAGTTGATTATCGAAGCGCATAGTGGCGAATTACTGATTGCAAGTGAGCTGGAACAAGTAACCTGTGTGAGTATTACTCTTCCTAATTCATCATAATCTTTATGCTGGAATTTGATTTGTAAATATCGATAAGATACAACGAGTATATTATTTTTTGCTTACGATTTAGGCAAAGTAGTATTATAGTCTCAACACTTATTTATTAAAAAACTTAACAAGGGGTATTTTTTATGGCAATCCAACTTTCTGAACGTGTTCAACGCGTTAAACCTTCTCCAACATTAGAAATTAGTGCATTGGCATTAAAATTAAAGGCCGAAGGGCGGGATATTATTTCATTGGGTATTGGGGAGCCAGACTTTCATACCGCACCGCATATTAAACAGGCAGGTATTACTGCTATTACCGAAAATAATACCAAATACACCGCGGTTGATGGTATGCCTGAATTAAAAAATGCCATTATTGATAAATTTAAGCGTCAGAATAACTTGAGCTATGAAGCAGATCAAATTTTAGTATCCTGTGGAGGTAAGCAGAGTTTCTCTAACTTATGCCAAGCTTATTTAAATGATGGCGATGAAGTTATTATTCCTGCTCCTTACTGGGTATCTTATCCTGATATCGTATTGCTAGCGGGTGGCGTGCCTGTGATTGCAAAAGCAGGACAGGAAACAGGTTTTAAATTAACCGCCGAAGTATTAGAAGCCTCAATTACAGATAAAACACGCTTATTTGTCATTAATAGTCCCTCTAATCCAACGGGTGTGATCTATAGCAAAGATGAATTAGCCGCATTAGGTGCGGTCTTATTGAAGTATCCTAATATTGTTATTGCGACCGATGATATGTATGAACTGGCTTTATTTGAAGGCAATGAATTTAACAATATCGTTAATGCAACCTCTGAGCTATATGATCGCACAGTGGTGATGAATGGTGTATCAAAAGCCTATGCGATGACAGGCTGGCGTATTGGTTATGCAGGAGGCCCAACTAAACTGATTAAGGCGATGAAAAAAATCCAATCACAAAGCACCTCTAATCCCACTTCCATTTCTCAAGTTGCTTCTGCCACCGCATTAAATGGTGATCAAAGTAGCATTGAGACCATGATGGTTGCTTTTAAAGAGCGGCATGATTTTGTCGTTGAAGCCTGCAATAAAATGGACGGTGTTGAATGCTTACCATCGGATGGTACGTTTTATAGTTTCCCAAATGTTGAAGGATTAATAGCACGTCTTGATGGTATTAATAATGATGCAGAACTAGCAACCCACCTGCTTGATAAAGGTGTCTCATTAGTCCCTGGTAGTGCCTTTGGGCTAGAAGGGCATATTCGTATCTCTTATGCGACTAGTATGGAAAATCTCAAAAAAGCCCTTGAACGGATTGCTTCTGTTTAAAAACCATATATTTTAAACAGGCAGATAGGACTACCAATCTTAAGACTAGACAAGCTTAGATTGGTAGCCTAAGTCAGCTAAACTGGTCGCAATAGAGCTTCAAAACGGGAATGATAAATATGAAAAAAGTTGCCTCTTTACGTTATGGTGTTATTTTTAAAAAAGCCTTTTCACAGCCTGATATTTTTACTGCATTTGCACAGGATTTTTTGGGTATTACTTTAAATATTGACCATGTTGAAACAGAGAAATCATTTGATCCAGTTATTGGTAAAGTAGATAGTCGTTTTGATCTTTTTGCAGAAGATAAAACGAATCGTATTATTGTTGATATTCAACATGTGCGTTCCTCAGATCATTACGACCGTTTTTTGCATTACCATTGTGTTGCCTTGCTAGAGCAGGTTGCTAATGCTAAAAACTATTGCCCTAACTTAAAGGTCTTTACCATTGTGGTGCTAACGTCAGGTGATCGTCATAAAACAGATATGGCGACGATTGATTTTGATCCTAAAGACAGAGCGGGAAACCCGTTAGGGGAAATAGCGCATAAAATTCTTTATCTCTGCCCCAAATATGTCAGTGATGAAACGCCTGAACCTTATCGCCAATGGTTACTAGCGATTCAAGATAGTCTTGATGAAGAAGTGGATGAGAGTCTTTATGATAATCAATATATTCGACGCATCTTTAAACTGATTGAACGTGATTTAATTTCACCACAAGAATTAGCACGGATGAAAGATGAGTATAATTTAGAAGAAGCGCAACAACAAAAATATCAAGCAGGTAGACAGGAAGAAAAACGGGCTATCGCTAAAAGCCTGTTGGATGTATTGGATATTCAACAGATTGCATCTAAAACAGGTTTAACAATGGCTGAGGTAGAGTCATTAAAACGATAAATTTTGTTTTGTTTCTCTGTCACTAAAAATCTACGCTATAATCAGCAGAATAATCATTCGCCTATTAAAAATATTTCCTGATGCTTACAAATAATCCCAAAAAATGACCACGCCAACCAATACTCCCAGTTCTACTTTGCCGAAATTGCTACGAGCGGGTTTATTCCTCTCGCTTTTCCTAACCGCTATCTTCACTTTACGCGTCTGTAATCTACACGCTGAGTTTGATACTCAGCAACAAAAAGATGAACAAAAGACAAAAAAGGACAGACCTAAGACCGAAACGCAGTTGCTGTTTGAATCATTAATGAAAAACAAGCAATTGATTAAGCGTGAAAGGGATGGGCGCATTAAGTTACCTGCTAAAGATTATATTTTGGCGCGAAAGGTGTCGGGACAGGCGATTAGTGATGAGGAAGAGTCGTTAGTTGGTCGTTTATACTATTCAATTGCGGGCAAAGCGGTACAAAATCAGGTTAAATTCTGGAATCATAGTCGTTTATTTGCGGCGGTAAGGGATAACCTTCCTAATAGTAATAAAAAAACAGAATCACGTTGGAGTGTACGTAATCAGTGGGATGAAAATCCATTAGCAAGTGATTGGGTTCCTTTGAGCTATGGGTATGTTAATGGTGGACGTTTACGCACGGGGTTTAATAACTGGCTTAGTGTCGCAGACGCTATGCCATTGCGTTATCAAGCCACTGTTACAGGTCGTCGCACCTTACGCATACAGGTGATAGGTCGTCCTGATTTAAGTAAACTAAGAGGCAATAAGTTACTTTATGCTTGCTACCCTAAGCCTAAAAGCAAACAACAGCATAAAGCGGGTTGCTTTAAGGTGGCGCGCGCGAATAGCGATGCGTCTACTTATGTGATTGTACTAACACTAGGCTCTGGTACGCATAAGTTAACCTTTTCTGTGACGCCTGTGGAGAATAGTGAAAAACGTATTGATGGTATTCCGATTTATTTGGATAAGGATAATCAATATGCATGGGAGGCGGTGCGTGAGTATCATCGTAACCCTGTGGTGTCGGATGATTTAAAATATAGTTTTAAACTTATGACCCGTGATGGACA
>JAGLDT010000129.1 GCA_023145485.1 Cocleimonas sp.
GTGGGCTATGAAAAATCAGATCGTTATGCCTTAACGGGGATTTTATCACGCACCAGTTTACCGCATGATAAAACGGAAGTGCATTTAACCTTAGATAGTCGCTTACAACAGATTGCACAAAAGAATTTACAAGAAGAAATGCCTCGTATGGGAAGCAATGCCGAGTTTGCACGTAAACGTCGCGCAGCCGTGGTATTAATGAACCCACACACGGGCGCAATACTCGCGGCTGCAAACTACCCTAGTCCGCCACAAGGCATTCATCATTGGGATCGGATTTCTTATAGTCGTTTATACCCTAATAGCGACCCCTTTGGTGTGAATGCATGGCAGGGATTGGATAATCATAATGCCCCTGGTTCAACCTTTAAACCAGTCACTGCAATGGCAGCAATGCAAGCCGTGGATGAGGAAGGACGCGATGATCTAAAGAGCGTTATTAAAGGCTTATCTGGGCCACAATATAAAAAGGTAACAGGCATACCCATATCTAGCTTTAGTTATCAGCCTGATTTAGACATTACCAGCGCAGTAAAAAATGCAGGCAATGCGACATTAGCTAGTTCAATGCCTCATCGAAGAAAAACAGCAGAAGGTAAATCTGTTCCTTTTTATCCGAGACTACGCCTTGGTGGAGGCGGTGATTGTGGTGCGCGCGCGGTGAATAGTAAAAATTTAGGTGTTCGAGAGGCAGTGAGAGATTCGTTAAATGTCTGGTTTGCACGTTTAGGTGTGATGATGGATGGTAATAAGCTCGAAACAGGTGGCAAAGATACCTCTCTGGCAAAAATGGCACGCTTGCTTGGCTTTGGTAGCATTGTTCCGTTAGCTTCTGATACCTTGCCATTAAGTCGTATTTTAGGTGGCATAGGACGTGGTGATGTGCTGAATGGTTTTGCAGGTTCATTAGCATTAGATGATCGACGTATTATTAAAACAGAACTCAAAAACCTAGCTGAAAATAGAATCCGTCACAGCACCGCTTTACAACGTCTAACTCAAAACTCCTTTGGTCAAGGTGTTGCTACAACCCCCTTGCAAATGGCACGCGTTGCCGCAACCGTTGCGACAGGCAAAATCCCACAACCTTATCTGATTGAAAAATGGGACAATGAAACCCAAAAGCCCGTCGAGCCAAGAGTACTTAAATTAAGCTTAATTAATTATCTACGTCAAGGAATGAAAGCCGTTACAGAGGTTGGTACGGCTAGAAATGCCTTTAGTCGCTTTTATACAAAAGGGCGGTGTAGAAGTTACGGAAAAACAGGAACGGCACAGCTCAGTGGTCGAGGTAAAAACTCACGGGCTAGTTATAATACCGCATGGTTTGTTGGCTGGCGCGAAGACAAAAAAGGCGTTCCTGATGTTAGCTACGCTTGCATGGTGACACACGCTTACACCAAAGCTAAACGTAATGGTGGAACAGTTTGTGCGCCAATTATTGCGCGAATTTTAAGGGATATGGAAGAGAAGAAGAAAGCTAAGAAATGAAAACTCAATAACTTCCCATTCCTAAATAATTAGCATTCAACGTCTCAAATAAAAAAATCATAAAGGCTTTATTAATGAATATTTACCATGGCGCATGGATTGTTTCTGCCAACTCTCAGTTTAATAATCACGGACAATTTGTTCTTTGGATTGAAACACCTACCCTTCATAAGGGTAAAGCGAAAACAACCTTACACCCCAACCACTTATCAAATACTAAGCGTCTTAACAGTATTCTTTCCTCCGATCTCTCTTTCAATAAAACACTGATCGCTAAATTGACACCTGAGATTATTCTGCTCCATGCCACCTTACCCAGTACAAATAACCGTCCCTTACCTAGCCCAGAAATGGCAACCCTCTTAGGGGAATACGCACCCGATAAGTATCATTGGCAAAATTGGTCAATTAAGACGATTGCCATGCAACAACCCCTTCTCTTTTTGCGTGAATTGCAATTTATTGCTAATTTTAATTCCCCTGATTTTCGCTTAGGTTCTGATTTATTATTTTGGATTCAATACGCACAACAACTCCGCAACCTAATCCGTCAACATCAATTTATCCCTGCCTTAAAATACCACCAACCCAGTCGGAAAACCGCACACCCACGTGTTTATACAGGCTGGTCTCCCGCAGGGAATATTTATGAACAGGGGTTAAAAGAGTTTGCACCGAGCTTACCCATACTTTGTACTGTTATCAGGCATCAGCCACCTAAAACAATAAAAGTAAAGCAAGTGAAAGGCATCAATAGCACTGCTTTATTACGCCATTTTTCTGAGCAACTCCTAGAAACCTTAGTGTTAGATACCCCTATCACACAGCAGATGTTAAAAACATTAAAAGATAATTGGCTAAGTGAAGCATTAGGCTACAATATTTTAGGCAAGCAAAATGACCCTAATGAGAATACAGGGCTTACCGCAAAAGACTGGCAACAATGGCAAAGCTGGAGCAGAGGCATCGTTGGAAAAGCAGCGCAGACTGGTTTTACATTAGGCTTACGTTTGCAACCTGCATCAACAAAAAACAAAGATTGGCAACTCCATTTTTATGTTGAATCCAATCAAGACCCTTCTTTAAAAATCGACCTGTCTGACTGGTGGGCATTATCTAAAGTAAAACAAACACAATGGCTGACCCATTTTGGCAAGCATTTTGAACATGATTTGCTAATGAATATGGGACACGCAGCACGCATGTCACCCTTATTGTGGCAAGGAATGGAATCAACCCATCCCACAGGGTTAACCATTGACCTTCAAACGGCCTATGAATTCCTGAAAAATGATGCCGCTGTACTTGAATCAGCAGGGTTTAAAATTATTGTCCCTAGCTGGTGGACACCCAAAGGACGAAAACGCGCAAAAATCCGCATCAAAGCATCAGGAAAATCAGCACCTTCTCAAGAAAAGGATTCAGGGACAGGGTATTTTGCCCTACCTTCATTAATCCAGTATCAATATGAACTTTCCGTTGGCGATGAATCGGTGACAGAAAAAGAATGGCAAGCACTCGTCAATGCAAAATCCCCGCTGGTTCAATTTCGCGGTGAATGGATGGAGCTAGATAGTGAGCAAATGAACCAACTATTGAGCTTATGGAAAGAACAAGAACAGCATGACGACACGCTTTCTGTGAGTGACATGCTAAAACAAGTCGCAGAAGCAGATGAAGACAATACTGAGTATGTCTTTGATAAAGTTCTCACTGATATATTAAATCGTTTACAGCAACAGGATACTATTCAACCCTACGATAACCCAAAGGGACTACAAGGTGAATTAAGAGAATATCAAAAACAAGGATTAGCATGGCTTGCCACTCAAGAAGCATTGGGACTTAATCCCTGTCTAGCAGATGATATGGGGCTGGGTAAAACGATTCAAATTATCGCTTTATTACTGCATGAACGCTCACTGCACAAAAAAAGCAAACAGCCATTGCCACCTACTTTGTTGATTGCACCCACATCGGTACTCGGTAACTGGCAAAAAGAAATGCTAAAATTTGCTCCACAATTAACCAGTCTTATTCATCATGGTAGTCAACGTGCTAAAAAACCTGCTGAATTTTATAAGACCATTGAGAATAAAGATGTGGTCATTACTTCATATAGCATTGCCCGCCTAGATAATAAACTACTGAAACAAATAAACTGGCAACGGATTGTTATTGACGAAGCGCAAAATATTAAAAACCCAAAGTCTGCACAGGCAAAAGCTATTTATACGCTAAAAGCCCCACACCGCATTGCTATGACAGGAACGCCAATTGAAAACCGCTTAATGGATATGTGGTCACTGTTCCACTTCTTAAACCCTGGTTATTTGGGTACTGCACTACAGTTCAAACGTGGTTATGAAACGCCAATACAACGTGACAATAACCAAAACCGCTCACGCCAACTTAAACGTTTGATACACCCTTTTATTTTACGTCGTTTAAAAACTGACAAAGCTATTATTAGTGACCTGCCTGATAAAATCGAACAAAAAGTCTATTGTAATCTCACTAAAGAACAAGCCTCCCTCTATCAAGCGGTAGTGGATGATGTCCAACTGCAATTGGACGATGCAGAGGGTATTCAACGTAAAGGGTTGATCTTAGCCACCTTGATGAAGCTAAAACAAATTTGCAATCACCCCGCCCAATTTTTGCAAGACGGTAGTCAATTCAGTGAAACACGTTCACATAAACTAGCGCGGATTGATGAAATGGTTAATGTGGCACTCGATGATCAGGACAGCTTGCTTATCTTCACTCAATTCAATGAAATTGGCTCACAACTAGAGGTGCTACTACGTGAAAAATACGCCTGCCCTGTTCATTACCTACACGGTGGAACAAGTCGTAAACAACGTGAACAGATGATTGAAAACTTCCAAAATCCTGACACCCCAGCCAGTATTTTTATACTCTCTCTTAAAGCAGGCGGGGTCGGTATCACCCTTACTCAAGCCAATCATGTCTTTCATTTTGATCGTTGGTGGAATCCTGCTGTTGAAAATCAAGCAACGGACCGAGCCTACCGTATTGGGCAAGAGAAGAAAGTCTTTGTGCATAAAATGGTAACACTAGGGACTCTCGAAGAACGTATTGATCAAATGCTTGAAGACAAACAAAACCTTGCAGATAGCATTGTAGGCAATGATGAAAATTGGCTCACTGAAATGGATAATGCTGCTTTTCAACAACTCATTAAACTCAACCGCAATACCATAATGGAGGCATAAAAATGGCAAAAATAACACGAACATGGTGGGGCGAAAGCTTTTTAGAGGTACTTGATGTCAGCATGGATGAAGGACGATTAAAACGTGGCAGAGCCTATGCAGGCCCCAACCGCTTATTAACATTCAGCATCAATAAGCAACTCATCAAGGCGACGTTACGTGGTAATATTAATCATTATTTTGGTGTTTACAAAGAACCTCGTTATAAGGTCGATGTTAAACTGAAAACCTTTAGTGTAACAAAATGGGATCATATTATTAATGAAATCACCCATAATACAGCCTGCCTATCCCAGCTTTTAATGAATGAAATGCCAGCCTCCATTGAAGACGTGTTTCATCAACAGAATTTACACTTACTGCCTGAAATAAGCAGTGACCTGATTAGCAACTGTTCCTGTCCTGACTATGCATCCCCTTGTAAACATGTCGCAGGGGTTTACTATAAGGTTGCTTCATTACTGGATCGTGATCCCTTTTTATTATTTCAGTTACGTGGCATGAACCCTGATAAACTGCAACAAAAACTGGCGCAATCACCCTTAGGAAAAGCGTTAATTGATCGCAGAGAAGAAGGTCAACAAGATATTGAACAGCAACGTTATCGCTATACCCATCCGCAAGAAAAAACCTTAGACACCCTAGACCTTAAAACATTTTGGCAAGGGAAAGATACACTACCGAAGGTTCCTATCATTACTCAAAAACCTGCGACTCCTGCTGTTTTAATAAAAAAAGGGGGCGATTATCCTGCTTTTTGGCAACGTGATAATTCATTTATTGAAGCAATGGAAATCATCTATCCACGGATTATTGAAAAGAATAAAGTTTCATTATAGTAATCGTTAGGAATGAGAATTTAATAAGAGCCTAAACTATAACGCAGAATTTTTGTTTCAGATTGGATTCTATCAGGAGGCGCATAGTCATTCTACGC
>JAGLDT010000013.1 GCA_023145485.1 Cocleimonas sp.
TAGAGCAGGCAAAAAAGGCGTGTATCCAAGACTGCAGAACGGCTAAAGCCATGAATGAAAGTGACGCGACAGGCGCTACGTAACTAGAAAAAGTTGAGAGCAGATAAGAAAGGGTAACCATGAGGGATTACCCCTGCAGCGAGTAGCCCGTATGGCGTTTACGGAATACGAGCTACCTTGCTGATAACTAAATAATGGGTGGTTTATACCAGCGTTACTCTTTCCAATCTAATTTTCGCTGACTTTCAAAATAATGCGATTTATTGCTGATGGGATCAATAAAAGCAATTGATTTAGCCAGTAGCTGCAGTGGTTTACTAAAATCATCGCCTTTACAGGGAAGTAATTCAGGGTAAAAAGGGTCGTGTAAAATAGGACAGCCGAGACTAGCAAGGTGTACGCGTAGTTGATGTTGTCGTCCACTAACAGGTTTTAAGTCATAAAGGGCTAGTTTTTCATTTGCATCAATGACGTCAATGGCCGTTTCGGAGTTTGGCTCACCTGCTACTTCTTGCATACGAAAAAAAGGGTCGCCTTTTACCATGTTACTGCGATGAGTAAAGGGTAATGAGCGTTGCTCCATTTGCTGATTGTACCTTGCTACTGCTTGGTAATTTTTATTTATTTTACGTTGTTGAAATAAGGATTGATAATGACCGCGACTTTTGGGATTAATGCAAAACATGACCACGCCTGCGGTTTCTCTATCAATGCGATGAATCGGCGTGAGTTCATCTAATTGAAATTCTTTTTTTAAACGTACTAATAAGGTTTGATGCAGAAAACGACCTGCTGGAACGACGGGTAGAAAATGGGGTTTATCAGCCACTAAAATATGCTCATCACGATAGAGAACGGCTGCTTGAAACGGTATTTCTGTCTCCTTATGCAACTCTCGATAATAAAATAGATGAATGCCACTACGATAGGGGCTATTAGGTGCGTAATGCTTACCTTCTGCATCCATTATTTCACCACGTTGCATTCTTCCTTGCATGGCTTGTTGGTTAATATTTGGGAATTTTTCTATCAAAAAATCCAGCATCAACTCCCAATCGCCGTCGGGAAGCCAGATACGACTAGCACTAACCCCGTCACGTACAGGCAAAGGATTCGTTAGGTGGTTATGTTTTCGCATTATAGTTTTTCAGATAAATATCCATAGGCTATTTGCCTGTTTATTTTTTTGAAGTAGCCTTAAAGCGCATCGATAAATCAATAGCAGTAATGTCTTTTGTCATTTGCCCGACAGAAATATAATCAACCCCTGTTTCTGCAATGGCTCGAACGGTGGTTAAATCAACACCACCTGATGCCTCTAGTTTTATTGCTTGCCCTTTATTTACAGTAACGGCTGTGCGCATATCTTTAAGGCTAAAATTATCTAACATAATAATATCGGCTTGCGCATGGCTGGCTTCGCTAAATTCTTCTAAACTTTCGGTTTCAACTTCGACTTTAAGCTCAGGATGTAAACTACGCGCTTGTTGTATTGCTAGGGTAATAGAACCTGCTGCCATGATGTGATTTTCTTTAATGAGAATCATGTCATAAAGAGCAATACGATGATTCTTTCCACCGCCACAGGTAACCGCGTATTTTTGAGCTAAACGTAAATTAGGTAAGGTCTTGCGGGTATCTAGGATACGTGCAGAAGTGCCTTCAACCGCTTTTACATATTGATTTGCTTGTGTGGCGGTCGCTGATAGGGTTTGTAGAAAGTTTAAAGCAACACGTTCTCCGCTGAGTAATCCACGAGAATTTCCTGATAAAGTACATAATGTAGCACCTGCTGATACGGTATTACTGTCTTCAAAATTCCATTTTATATTTATGTCAGAATCAATTTGTTTAAATACTTCATTAAACCATGCTTTTCCTGCCAGAATGGCATTATCACGACAGATAACGGTTGCCTCAGACTGTGCTTTTTTATCAATAAGATCTGCAGTGACATCACCTATCCCTATATCCTCTGCTAATGCCATTTGTACATTATTTTTAATATTTTCAGGTAACTTCATTGTTATATTTCCAAGCATAAAAAAACGGCAAATAGCCAAGGATATTTGCCGTTATAGTTTAACCTATTTTGATACGATCATATAATATGATTATATTAACCCGTTATTTCAATCGATTAATACCCATCATTTTCAAAATAGATTTTTCATAGAAGGGTTCAGAACTACCTTTCTTCATTTTTCGAATGAAGTATTTTTCAAAGGCTATTTTCGCGAGATGCACCCATTTACCTGATTTAAACCAAGCAACATTACGCGGAGGAATCTGTGGAATGGCAACGAATGCTGCCCCTGTATCACCAAAGTCCGCTAAACATAAGGCTGTCCATGTCCCTGTATGTGACGGTTCTTTACCTGATAACTCTTCCTTAATATTGTGTACTAGCGCTGTCACCATTGACTCGATCATATAACCTGTTTTAGGTGCGCCTGTCGCCACGGGTGTTGCTTCAACAGGTGGAATC
Source organism: Cocleimonas sp. (assembly GCA_023145485.1). Classification (GTDB taxonomy): domain Bacteria; phylum Pseudomonadota; class Gammaproteobacteria; order Thiotrichales; family Thiotrichaceae; genus JAGLBW01. Next base: position 2,489 of record JAGLDT010000013.1, read on the forward strand.
GCGATACAAACGCCTGCTGAATAAATATTTTTATAGGTTGGATTACGTTGAAAGTCATCAACCATAACAAATCCACGTGGGTTACATAGCCCTTCAACCTTTGTTACCACATCAACACCAAAGAAAGCAGGTAGCATCATAGCAAGATCAAATTTTATTTCATGCTCTTGATCCACTTCACCTTTAGCATCCAGTTCGCTAACAAACATTTTGCCTTCTTCAACCTTGGTGGTTTTGGCATTAACGATCCATTTAATATGTTGCATACGCAACTTAGATTCCAACATACCTTTAGAATCACCCACGCCACCTAGACCTAAATGACCAATGTAAGGCTCTGATGTTACTAAGGTAATATGAAATTTATCACGAATTTTGCGTTTACGTAAATCGGTATCAACGATCATTGCAAACTCATAGGCAGGACCAAAACAACTAGCAAAGGGCATTGCTCCAACGACAATATGACCACTTCCTTTTTCGATTTGCTTTTTGTAGTCTTCGAAGAATGCTTCGGCGTGATCGATAGTACAGACAGAATGAGTATGTCCACCATGAGGGCCACTGCCTTCAACTTCATCAAAATAAAGTTTAGGACCCGTTGCAATCACAAGGTAGTCATAATCAATGGCACTACCATTATCCATTTCTAACTTACTATTATCCGCATCTATTTTATCGCACCGACTCGCAATAAAATTAATGCCTTTACGTGAAACGTATTTTTCAATATCAAAGGTAATATCGTTACGCCCCCTCCAACCCACGCCAACCCAAGGATTTGACGGTGTAAACTGAAAGTAATCACGCTCATTCACGAGCGTAATGTCATGTTCTTTTCCCAATTC
>JAGLDT010000130.1 GCA_023145485.1 Cocleimonas sp.
TCAACCAAACGGAATGGATCAATATCAATGGGTAGTCTTTTTGACATAAGCGCGCGATTATAGAAATTATAGCCCCCTACTGTAAAGCTCTATTATCATTTTTTTTAATTTGCTTAAAAATTTCCACTACTATCAGGTAACTATTAGCGATATAATGTGCGACCCGTATTTTTCAAGCATATTATATCCATGCATTATCAACTTATTCTCGGCTCTACCTCCCCTTTTCGTAAAGCGTTACTACAACGCTTGAGCATTCCCTTTACCACTGTCTCGCCTGATATTGATGAGACAGTATTAGAGAATGAGTCACCTGAGGACTATGTAACACGTCTTTCATTAGAAAAAGCAAGGGCTGTTGCAACTCAGTATCCTGATTCATTGATTATAGGTTCTGATCAATGTTCTGTACTCAAGGGGGTTATTCGGGGGAAACCAGGGAATCATCAAAATGCCACTAAGCAACTGCATGAAAGCTCTGGGGAGAGAGTGAGTTTTTTGACAGGATTGTGTTTATATGACAGTAAAATGGATGAGTATCAGCTTGATTTAGTGCCTTTTCATGTGGACTTTAGGGAGTTAGATGGCAGTGAAATTGAGGCTTATTTAAAAACAGAGCAACCCTATGCTTGCGCAGGGAGCTTTAAATCAGAAGGGTTGGGAATCAGTCTGTTTAAACGCTTGCAAGGTGATGATCCAACCTCATTGATTGGTTTGCCTTTGATTAGATTATCAGACATGTTACGCAAAAAAGGTATTCTGATTCCTGCAGCTCATTAATCAGGGAAAAATTCTGTCTTTAACTCTTCGACTGAACTTTGGAAGGTTGTATAAGAGTCTTGTGCAACATGCATCATGGTAGTATTTGATCTCTTTGAGATGGGCTCATGTAATATGCTACATCCTGTGATGAAAAATAATGGCAATAAAACCAGTATTTGCGCTAATTTATTAATAATTTTATTCACTGTTATACATTCCTTATCTTTTTGATTCTATTTTATAGGTTGTAAAAGTGCCTAGTTCTCGTAACACAACGGTGGCGAAACTTCCTGCTGGCAACATAAAACTTAAATAGAGGTGATCCGCATCAAAATCAACGTTAAATTGATTAACGGGTAGTCGTAATGCGCGACGTTCTTGTTTTAAGTCGTATTTAATCAATCCAGTTGTTAAATTATCAAACTGATTTCCGATTTCCTGTTCTAATATTGCTATATGACCTGTTGTTAATAGCTCTCCTTTACCCCATAACGCACCCGTGGGATGAATATCTTGTTGCTGGGTTCTCTCGACTAAACTGGGGTCGTCATCATTTGCAAAACAGGACTGCGAGCCATTGAGCATAAACACATCACCTGCCTGTGCTTGGTTCCAATTACCCTCTGTTACTCGCTGAGAAAGAATATGATTAAATATCCATGAGCGAGCGGCAGAGAGGAAGATGCTTCTTTTGGAGCGTGATTTAAGTTTAAACCCTGCTTTAAACCAATTTTCGGCACTCTTTAGATTGTAGAGATCATGTCCAAAGCGTTGTTCACCGTAATAATTGGGTACACCCTTTGCTTTGATTTTTTCACAAAGGATATTAGCCATTTCAAAATCACCTTTTACATCACGAATCACCAAGGTAAAACGATTCCCTTTTAATGCACCTCGGCGTAGTTTTCTATTATGACGTGTTTGCTGCAGGACTTTAATGGATTCGGGGAGTTGTTGTTGCCAGTCAGGTGCTTCTTTGCCTGGCATTTGTACGCTGAACCATTGTGTTGTGATTGCATTGCGGTCTTTCATTCCCGCATAACTAACATCCCTTTTGGGTACATTGGCTATTTTTGCCAATAGCCCTGCAACCCAATCTGTATTTTCACCTGTTTTTTCGATCTGTATAAAAACATGCTCACCCGTTCCTGAGGGCTCAAAAGAAGCGATTTCATCGACTTTAAAGTCACTAGGCTGACTACGTATTGTGCCACTTAGTAATGCATCTGCCTTGCTACTAAAGGCTTTGTTAAATCGATTCATTTTGCGTTATTTCGCTCGGCAATCGTTTGAGCAACTTTATCGCGCAGGTAGATGGGCTGGGCTTGTTCGACAGCGACAGTTTTACCCTGCTTCCAGTCTTCAACGGCTAGTCTTGCTATGTATTTAGCCGATGGCAGAATATTATCTATTTTTTTAACCGTGCTTAATGCTTCAATATTTAGTTGCTCTGTATACTCATCCCAACCACTGCCAGCAACGAACCATTCAGATTTTTCAGCCTCAATAAGATAAATACAAGTAGCTTGCAGCACGTCTGGTTTATTCACGGCCTCTTCATGTTGCAATACCATTAGTCCGTTCTTTAGCAAATATTTTCCCCAGTACACTTCTCCCATTCGTGCATCAATAGCGGGCAAACAACAATCTGCTCCCTGCTCTTCATGCATTTGCTGGGCAATAGCAGCAAGTGTGGAAATAGGTAATAGTGGTTTATCTATGGCAAGGGATACTCCATGTGCTACGCCTGTTGCAATACGCACCCCCGTAAAGGCTCCTGGTCCTCGACTAAAGGCAATAGCATCAACTTGAGCCAACTTAACCCCTGCATCTTTAAGCACGTCATCCATCATACTTAAAATCAGTTTTGTATGTTCACGCGGTGCTATTACAAAGCGCGTTATAATATTGTCGCCAATAGCTAACGCCGCAGAACAGGCTTCTGTGGCTGTTTCTATCGCGAGGATAATAGGGGTTTTATTTGAGTGATGATTCATAGTTAAATTTTGTGTACTTTAAAAAAACGTTCCACATCTTCTTGTTTACTCGTGCGAGGAACGCGGGGAATGCTAGCGAGAAAGGTTCGTCCGTAGGGTTTAGTGCGTAGTCGTGGATCACAAATCATTAAAACACCTTTATCCTCATCATCACGAATTAAACGCCCTACGCCTTGTTTTAAGGCAATGACCGCTTGGGGTAGTTGATATTCGCTAAAAGGGTTTCCACCTGCCTCTCGAATGGCTTTAATACGCGCCTCTAGTACGGGATCTCCCGGTGAGGAAAAAGGTAGTTTATCGATAATGACACAGCTTAAAGCAGCACCTCGAACATCAACACCTTCCCAAAAACTACTGGTTCCTAATAAGACCGCATTTCCCAAATCACGAAATTTTTCAATCATGTCAGATTGTGCGGAGTCACCTTGGACTAAAATAGGGTAGTCCAGCTCATCTTCTAATAGCTCGGCGGCTTCATTAAGTGCTCGATAACTGGTAAAGAGCATAAAGGTTCGACCACCTGCAGCTTTAATTACAGGCAATGCCGCTTCTACAAGGGATTCTACAAAGTCATGTTGGTTTGGTTCTGGCATATTGGGTGGTGCATAGAGCAAGCCATGATGCCAATAGTCAAAGGGGCTATCGAGCAATAGTTCTATTGGCTGTTCCATTCCAATACGTTGGGTGAAATGGAAAAATGATTGTTGTACGGCAAGGGTGGCAGAGGTCAGTATCCATGCACAAGACATGGCTTCTAATTGTTTTTTAAAGGGTTTGGCTATGTCTAGCGGTGTTGAGACTAACGAGAAGGAGATGGTATATGTTTCATACCATTGCACGGTATTAGCTTTGGGATGATTGAGTTGATCCAGCCTCGTTTTCATCACGACTAGACGCTCTAGGCAGGATTCCAGCTCTTTACTACGCTCTGCTGCATGCCCCATTATTGTTAACAGTGTTAACATAATTTCATCAAGATGTTCGATTTCTTGCTTAATTGCAGGTTTAGTGCTGATTTTATACCACGGCTCACGCAGTCCTGGCTTATCCATTGCTAAACGTAGATCAGTTACGCATTTATCCAGTTCACGTAAACTGTCTCTTAAATCAGGCATATCAGAAGCTTGTGCAAGACTTTCTGCTAAAATATCACGGGATAATTCTAAAAGTTGACGACTACTTAATACATCACTAAAAAAGGTAGAGGCAATTTCAGGTAGTTGATGTGCTTCATCGAGAATAACGGCATCGGCACTTGGTAATAATTCACCAAAACCTTCTTCTTTTAATGCCATGTCAGCAAAAAACAGATGGTGATTAACCACCACAACATCCGCTTCTTGTGCTTTTTTTCGTGCTTGTACCACAAAGCAATCTAAATACTCTTCACATTCTTTACCAATACAGTTATCAGCGGTAGAAGTAACAGAAGACCAAACTTCGGCATCACGCGGTACACTGTTTAACTCAGAAACATCTCCTACGTCAGTGATCATTGCCCAGTCTGCAATGCGTTGAAGATGAGTAATTGAACGACGGTCATGAAAGCGCGCGTCTTCTTGACTACGTTGTAGGCGATGCAAGCAGAGGTAATTGGCTCGTCCTTTTAGTAAAGCGGTTTTACTGTTGCTTTTAAGGGCTTTTTTTACGAGCGGTAAATCTTTTAGATAAAGTTGATCTTGGAGGGTTTTACTGCCAGTGGAAATAATAATACGTCCGCCAGAGGCAAGCGCGGGTGCAAGGTAAGCGAATGTTTTACCAACACCTGTTCCTGCTTCAATGATGGCGGTAGCATTACTTTGTATCGCTTTAGCGACGGCATCTGCCATTACTTGTTGCTGGGGACGGGCCTGAAAATTAGAAATTTCCTTGGCAAGTGGCCCTTCTTCGCTTAATAAGCCTTGCCCATTAATTTCATATTCCATTATTATTGTCGCTTTTTATACTCATTCACTTCAGACATTGCATGGCTATTCTTTGATTTTTCAGCAACTTTAGAAATAAACTGCCAATTCTTATCCGTCATTTCCTTATCACTTGCTGATAAGCTAATCGCCTTCTTTGCCATTGCAATAGCTTGTTGATAGCTACCCTTTTTATAGTGCAACTCTGCCAATTGATTCCATAACTTAGGATTCTGTGGTTCAATGCGTAAACCCCGTTCTAATTTTCTCATTGCGGCATTAGTGCGGCCTAATTTAGCATCGGCATAGGCACGAACTAATAAAGCTTCTACCGCCGGTGATGATGCTGCTCGCCCCGAGCCTTTGTCATCTGCATTTTCTGGAATATTAGCATAAGGATCAATATCAACAGGGGTGTCTTCTAATGCTATTGCTTTGGTTTTTCTGGTTGTTGACGTTCTATTTTGTGGCGCTGTTTGTCTTTGTGCTGATCCTGGTCGAGGGTAACGGCCAATGATAGGGGCTTTGTATTTCGGCTTTGTGGTTACTTTATACTTTGGCCTGCTAATAGGTCGGTGTTTTATCGTTGATGATCGATTGTAACGATAAGGGTTAACCTTGACGATTTTTGGTGCTTTTATTTCAGGAATTTTTGGTGCTGGCATCGGTTTAACGATAAGAACAGGTGGGTGCGGAGTACGCTCAGGGCGATTATCCAAACCAGAACAACCGCCAAGCAGAAGCATAAAGCTAATAACAACTAATAAACGCATACCCTTTAATTCTCCTAATGCATCAACTTATCAATCCATTTACCTTCGGCATCACGTTTGGGAGACGATGGCTGATTATTCATCTCATCCACGGGCGATACTTTCGGTGCACAATAACGCCTTTTACGCGGTTGTGTCCCACGTAAAAAAGGCATAATGACCTTTTTACCACAATTAGGGTTATATAATAAGCCTGATTCTTTATCTATTTTGATATATCTAATTTTACTTGGGCGCTTTGGCTTGAGAGGTTTAGTTGGTAACACTCTCATTAAATCAGCCCATATTTTTAATGCACCTGTCCCGCCCGTTAGATTAGTTGGCTTATTATCATCACGACCGACCCAGACAGAGGCGACATGCTGTCCTGTAAACCCTGCAAACCAACTATCACGTTTATTATTGGTTGTGCCTGTTTTTCCTGCTGCGTTTTTCCATGCAGGTAATACTTGAGAAAGGTATTTAGCCGTCCCTGTTCGGGTAATTTCATTCATTACTGAGACTAGCAAATAAGTAGAACCTGCTGATGCCACCTGCTTTACATTTAAGGGGTAACGTTTCAGGGTGTTGCCATAGGAGTTCATGACACTGCGAATAGCCTGTAAGGGTGTATAAGTCCCCCCTGCAGCAAGGGTTTGATACATTTGCTGAACTTCCATTGGTGATAGTTCTAACGCCCCTAGTAAGACAGCGGGGTACAGAGGAATGTCAGAATGAATGCCTAATTCATGAAGCATCTTAACAACACGCTCCATCCCTAACTTGATACCAATACGCACCGTTGGTGTGTTGCGTGACAAAATCAAAGCACGCCTTAACGTAACGACACCCATATCACGGTGATCATAATTGCGTGGTTCCCATTTTTCTTTACGAGAAATACGCACTTTAACAGGGCCATCACTTAATGGTGTTGCTAAGTTAAACATTTTTGGCGTTTCTAGAGCTGCTAAATAAATGGCTGGTTTTACTAGTGACCCTACTTGTCGTCGAGCATCTAAGGCACGATTGTAACCAGCATAACGGGCATCACGTCCTCCAATAATTGCTAATACTTCACCGCCTTGTACGCTACTAATAACCATTGCCGCATTGAGTTTTCCACGCGGTATACGCTGGGATCGTTCTAATCGCCTAACCCGACTGCTTAGAACACGTTCCCCTAAGAGTTGCACAATGGGATCCATTGCAGTGAAAATCAAAAGACCCTCAGTCCGCAAGTCTTCTTCATTATAGTCGCGTTGCAATTGTTTACGCACTAGCTCTAAATATGCGGGAAATGGACTGACGCTTGGAGGGGAGTACTCACTGATGCCTAATGGCATTTCTTTTAAATCACCTGATTCCGCTAGATCAATCACTCCTTCTCGTGCCATTATATCCAACACCAGATCACGGCGAACTTTTGCTCTTTTAGGGAAGCGTCGTGGATTAAAGTAGGAGGCACCTTTTGCCATACCAATCAATAAGGCTACTTGCTCTGCTTTTAGCTCTTTAATTGGTCGATTAAAGTAAAACTGGGAGGCTAAACCAAATCCATGCACCGCTCGTTTTTTATTTTGCCCTAGATAAATTTCATTTATATACGCTTCTAAAATTTCATCTTTAGTGTAATGTAGCTCTAATAGCCCCGCCATAACAGCTTCATTGATTTTACGTTTGATACTACGTTCATTAGAAAGATAGAAGTTTTTCACCAATTGTTGCGTCAACGTGCTACCACCTTGAACCGTATGCCCTGCTTTCAGGTTCGCAACCATTGCTCGCCCAATAGAGCGTGGATTAATACCAAAATGTTCATAAAAATGTTTATCTTCAACTGCAACCAATCCTTTAACCAATAACGGTGTGACATCTTCTAGTCGGGCTAAAACACGGTCTTCATTATGACTAGGGTAAAAGTTACCAATAAGAACCTGTTCCATGCGCATCAATGTTAAAGGGTCTTTACTATCAATATTACTTAAAGAGCGGATACGCCCTTTAGAAAGGGTAATTTTTATCTTACGTTCTGGTTCTTTATCTTCTGCAAACTGAAAACCGCGTGTATGGATAATAAAGGTATTGCCTTTACGAATATACTGTCCTGTATCAATGGGGTTATTGGTTTTTCGATAGTGTAATAACTGTAGCTCTTTCTCGAGATCTTGAGCATAAAGTCCTTTACCAATATACATTTCTAACGGACGCGCAAACACTCTTGCTGGTAAAGCCCATCGTTTTCCTTCAAATTGAGTACGCACATGATCATCGAGCTTAAGAACATAAGCTGCAGCTGCAAGTGAACCAAGTACTATTCCAACCAATAATGTTATACGAAAAATTCGCCAAAATAGCTTAAGTATGGTTTTAAATACGCTAAAAATACTATTCACTATGGTTAGTTAGTCTGTTCTTGATGACGCTTTTTGGATTGCATGGTCTTTCTCATCGTAACGGTAAATTCCTTTTTGTTGATCACAAAACGCTGGTCATTTTACCTGATTTAATAAATATTAGGAGTATAAATTATGTCATATTCTCATCATGACATATTTTTCCATCTTCTCAAGTAAAGGCTTGAGAGTCTATTATAGGTTCAAATACAAATAAAAATCAGCATGACAGTGACTATTACATTGTTTTTTAGGATTAATACAAGAAATTATGCTGGTTAGCTTAGGCTACTCCAAGGAAGGAATTAAGTTGGCAATATGCTGTACTTGCTACAAGTTACTGATTTGGTACTTTCTGTTTTATACAATAAAATCATTATTAGTCTGCACAATTGTATGGATAAGATTGAGATAAAACAGAGAGTAAATAAGGCAACTACGACTTTTTTCTAAAATACTACAAGATAATATTGAGATCATAACCTATTTTTTTTAAAAAAATTAGCTTTTCCATCAAAAAGAAAAATATTATTTCTTTTCAAGCAGATAAACTCTTTCACGCTTTTCGCCTGAATGAAGGGTTTGAGTATTGCGTTCCTCTCCCCATTTCCAACGTGGTGTAGTAAATAAGTCAAGCATGGCGGAAATATCACAATGAAAAGGGGGGCCACCTTCACGACCCGTTTGCATAAATTGAGCCAGTAGTTTGCCATTTGGTTTTAACCATTGATGTAGGCGTTGTTCATAGGCTGCCCAAAGGTTGGGAGATAAAGCACATAAACTGGTTTGTTCATAGATAGCATCGACCTCCTGTTCTGGGTTCCAATGAAAGAAATCAGCCTGAATTACCTCAGCTTGAAGTTGGTTTTCTACCAGCTTTTTATTTAGATTAGCAACAGCCGTTGGTGCAATATCAATGGCAATCACATCAAACCCTTTTTTTGCTAGATACAAGACTTCATACCCATTGCCACAGCCTGGAATTAATATTCGACAGGGTTGAATGCCTCGATTCTCTAACCAGTAGGTTAAATTTGGGCTGATCTCACCACGATCCCAGCCTGTTTGTCCTTGCTGATAACGTTGTTCCCATTCTGTTGTTGAGGATTTTTTATTATCCATAGTTGGTTATTTTCCGTCACTATTTTGCTTATAAGTTTACAACCGTATGAATAGAGTTTCGCATAAATAATTTCTAAAATTAGGTGCTTTAGCGTCGTTAGACGAGGCTGTGCAAGTATTCGTGGAATGAATAAAAATGGTTAAAATTTTTCTTTCATCCCAGAATACTTGCACAGCCTTTAGAAGTACTCATTTCTTTGGAAAGTTAATATATGAACGTCTATACGTTGTTTTTTCTATTGCTTTACGCCTTCAATATTAAGTAGTAAATCAAGGGATGCAGAGGCGGGGCCAAGATTTTTAGTGATACCATAGTCTTTTAAAACAATGCGTGTTTTGCCTTCAAAGCCACGACGATAGCCTCCCCATGGGTCTTTTCCTGCGCCAATCTTTGTTACATCAATGGCGATATCTTTAGTAACGCCGTGTAGGGTAAGTTTACCTGTTAGGGTCGCTTTACCACCACTTGTTTCCTCATACCCTGTGCTAATAAATTTAGCTTGAGGGAATTTGGCAACATCTAAAAAGTCACTGCCACGCAAATGCTTATCACGTTCAGCATGATTGGAATCAACACTTTTTGTATTAATGATGACTGAAACCTTTGCTTCCTTAGGTTTTTTTTCATCATAATTAAAATGACCATCAAAATCATTAAATCGACCTAGTAGCCAACTGTATCCTAAATGAGAAATTTTAAATTGAATGGAAGCATGCATTCCTTTTTTATCAATAGCATAATTATCAGCTAATACGCTGTTTGGTGCGATTAATGTGGTAGCAAGTGAGAGGCTTAGGAGTGTTTTTTGTAAAATAGATTTCATTGTATTTTCCTTTTTTAAGTTGTTTTTATGAATGATTGATTTTGAAAACTTATTTAGTCATCATTCGGATTAGTGTTTTATCTTTATCAATAAAGTGATGTTTTAATGCAGCCATTGCATGTAACACCACGAATAAGGCAAATAAAATTGCCATGATTTCATGTGAATTACCGATTAAATCAGCGGTTTCCTCCTTAATTTCAGTTGTTATTGCTGGTATTTCTAATAGATTGAAAAATTCAATCCCTTTACCTTTTGCGGTTGCTATAAAGTACCCTGAAAGTACTATTAAAAAGATAAGTAGATAAAATAGTTGTTGTATAAAATGAGCTAAACTCTGCTCCCATTGTTTATGGGTTTTAAGCGCCTCAGGTTGCTGGTTAGAGAGCCGCCAAGTAACACGTATTAACAGCAAGATTATTACTAGCAAACCTATGCTTTTATGCCACCAAGGGAGGCTATGATAGAGCGGATCATAGTAATCTAACCCCGTCATATAGAGTCCCATAATAAAAAGGATAGTGAGTAATAGTGCCATTGACCAATGCAGTGCTTTGCTAATAAGCCCAAAGGATGTTTGAGTATTTTTAATCATTAAAAGTGACCTTGCTGGGAGAGATACGCCTCATTACTGATAACCAGAAGTATAAGAAATAACGTAAAGGGAATAAATAAACAAGGTATAAACTTACTGTTTCCATAGTGGAAATAATAAAAAGGATTGCCAATTTAAAGATAGCGGAATAGTCATAATATTTTAACCTTATCACCATTTATCAAAAAACCACCACTGAACTGCTAAATTAGCTTGCCTGTCTAATCTTTGCGCAGTGTAATAATGATTGAGTACAATCTCCAATCTAAGGAAAACTCTACCCCCCCCAAAATATATTAATAAAAATAAAATGAGTGACCAATAATGAGAATCATAACGAGTAATAATCGTAAATTACGTCTGCGTACGCCCCTGTTTTGTTCAATTGGCGTGCTTGTTGCTACACAAGCCTTTGCGGGTGGTTCGCCGACTGTATCGCTTAATGCAGATGCTGAACGCGGTAATATTGTTGAGTCGGGTCGCCTTGGGTACGTCGGTGGTTCTACTCGCGTGGGTTTCAGTATCGATAAAGATATGCAGGGGCAGGTTGATATTAATCAGGTTGTTGCTGAAGATGATGTGTCTGCAACCAGCGTTGATGGCTGGCTTGGTTATCAATTAAAAGATAAACATGGTGTGGCTAAAGGTGTAAAAGGAGGAGGGGTCAAACTGAACCATTTATGGGCCGTTGGCGATGGGCGTTATGAAGATGATACAGTGCATAAGGTCTTTGGTGCTTATGATAGAAATGCTGATGACCATGCGAAGGTTACTGCAGGTTATGGACAAGAACAGCAGGATTTATTCTGGTCTGGACATGTTTCAAAGGGTGTTTCTGATAAAAAAGAAATAAGTGGTACGGGGAATGCAATAAAAGCATATGACTATGGTGTTGGTGCTGAAGTTGGTACGTTTTTTGATGATTCTTTAACTCGACTTCGGGGTGGTGTGGATTATGAATGGGGAACTGATCAAGCTGATAGTGAAGATAAACCAACACAAGCAACTCTCTCAGCGGGTGTGCAACAATATTTTTATGATTCACCGCATAGTGTTACCTTTGATGTGTCTGCTAGCAAAAAATCAGGTGGTGTTAGCAAAGAGGAGGTCAAGGCTAGTAATGCACGTTTAGGTTATCAGTATGAATTTGGAAAAAATGATGTCTTTCAGTCGAATCTTCGTATTAAACGTACCCGTGTTGAAGTGCCAGGAATAGCTGCAATAGCTGCTATTCCTGCTGTTCTTGCCATTCCAGCTAAACCTGCAAAATATAGAAAGAAGGCAATCAGCAAGCCGTATACAAAACTAATTAAAACAACCATGAAGCTTGAAAATGAGACATTTTTCAAATTAAACAGTGCTAGATTAACAACATCAGCTAAGGACAATTTATTAAAAATTGCGGCTGAAATCAGAAGAAATAGATATGTAGGGTCTATTCGTATTACGGGTAATACATGTGGCTTGGGTAGTGTTAAATATGATCAGGCTTTATCTGAGCGCCGTGCAAGTACGGTTAAAAAATTCCTTATTAATGCTGGCTTTAATCCTGCTCATTTGATTTCACGTGGTTTGGGTAAAGGGCATCCTAAATACCCTAATGGACCAGAGGCTGGGTTTAAAAACCGCCGTGTTGATCTAGAGTATGTAACACGGCGTACCACTAAGAAAAAGGCCTATAAAACTGAATATAAAAATGTACTTATTGCAGTTGCAACCCCTGGCATAGCGGGAAAAGCAGGAAAAGCAGGAAAGGCGGGTAGACCCGCACGCTTTGTTTGGCAAACAGAAGAAATTAAAAGTGCCCCCTTATGGATAAAACGTGCTTTACATAATCCAATTCGTCATAAACGCGGGGTTGATACGTATCAAACACAGACAGCCTCCGCGGCTGTTCCTATTGATGATCATTATACTTTAGTGGATCGTGATAGCTTGCTTAATGTATTGGCTAATGATGGGGACGGTTTAGTACTTATTGATATTGTCGCTGCACCTGCCCATGGCATTGCAACCATTGAGGATGGGAAAGTGCGCTATGTTGTTAAGGCTGACTATATTGGTGAAGATAAATTCACTTATGAAGTAAAAGATAGTCATGGTAATAAACAAACGGCAGTGGTTAGAATCATCATTCCAAAAAATATTGGTAATGGTGCACCTGTTGCGGTTGATGATGAGCTAACCACCTTTATCGATACTGCGATTACCTATAATGTTATTAATAATGATAGTGATGCTGATGGTGACACCTTGACCTTAGCGACTGTGTCCGTACCTGTCTATGGCACGCTCACTAAAAATAATAATGAAATAACCTATACACCCAATGTGGGTTTCAGCGGTACGGATGTTTTTACCTATACTGTTTTTGATGGCAATGGTCATGAAGTGAGAGCAACAGTGACAGTGATAGTTTCTGGTGCTAAAAATACGGCACCTATTGCGGTTAATGACCATTATGAAACAGACTTTGAAACAGCAATTACTCGTAATATTGTTAATAATGACAAGGATACTGATGGTGATGTACTGAGTCTAGTTAGAAATACGGAGCCTGCTAATGGCTCGCTTACGGTCAATGGTAATGAAATAAAGTATACGCCAACGAATGGTTTTTCAGGTACGGATTCATTTGAATACACGATTCAAGATGAGCATGGCATTGAGGATACGGCGATAGTTACGATTAAGGTCAATGATAACAGCAACCAAGCGCCATTCATTAGCCCTAATTATGCTGCTGTTTATGGTAATGGTTGGGTCGTAATTCCTGTTCTAGATGATGATACTGATCCTGATGGCGATACTTTGTCGCTAGTGGGTATTTCGGAGGCTCCAAATAATGGTACGGCAACGATTGTTGGCAATAAGGTTCAATACGAACCTAATGGTAATAAGGATAGGCAAGATAGCTTTAGGTATGAAGCAACCGACGGCAATGGTCATACGGAAAGTGCTTTAGTGACTATTGATATTAAAAAATATGTCGGGCAACATGTAGGAGCAGGTGATGACTATATGCAGGTTGACATGGGTAGCACCGAAGTCATTCCTTTTGATGTTATTAAAAATGACTCTGATAGCGAAGGGCATCAATTGGTCGTCTCCATTGCAACTCAGCCTCTCTACGGAGTCGCTGCTTCCTTAGGTAATAAGGTGACGTTTACACCAAATGCTTATTATAAAGGCTCTGATCTGTTCGAGTATAAAGTATGTGACCCTTATGATAATTGTGATACGGCCACTGTTTTTGTTAGTGGCTCTACACATTCTAACGCTGAGCCTGTTATCTCTGGCATAAAGACCTTTACGGTTAATAGGGGAGTAACGACACCGCTTAAACTTAGTTCTTTTATTAGTGATGCTGATGGGGATACGGTTCGTATTGCAACAGCCGAAGCCTTATCAGGTAGCTTAACCTTCAATGATTTAGTTATTCAGTACACGCCAAAAGATACTGCTACTGAGGATAGAATTAATATTACCGTCGACGACGATAATGGAGGTACTGCGATAGCAACGATTATTATTAAAATTAATTAAATAATGGATTTTGTAGAGATCAATGATCTAAACTTTTCATTTCTCAATGATATAGGTGATAATGAGCATGTGAGTATTTTTTATTAGCTATTTACACCAAAAAAAGTTGTTATAAAAGCATCTTAAGTTTGCCTTAATCGATCTTAATGTATTCTTGGGAAGACGTATGAACCAATATCTCGAACTCCAAATTATTTGGAGGCGTTAGATCATGCGGACTCCTTAGAAAGAAATAATACAAAAAATAATTAAGGTAAAAAAATGAATAAGAATAAACAAAAAGGCGCAACGTTTATCACTTGGATGATCGTTGCTGCCATTGGCATATTAATGTTTACTGCAGTAGCGAAAATTGGCCCCAGTTATTTAGAACATAATACGGTGCGCTCAATGATGAAAAGTATTGCAGCAGAACCAGGCATCAAAGATAAAAGCTCACGTTATGTTTATTCTCAAGTGAATAAATATATCAATATCAATGGAATGTATACGCTAGAAAAGGCTATGGCGAATACCAAAGTATTTAAAGTCTCTGAATTGCGTACAGGCAATAGAAGAAAACGTTTGACAGCCCATTATGAAGTTAAGAAACATTGGCTTGGTAATTTGTCTTACTTGATGGATTTTGAGTATTCGGTTATTTTAGGCGAGAAAAATTAATCTATAAAGACTAGGAAGGTCTTAACACGTGTTACCCAAACTTAAAAAAATATTACCCACTTCACTACAGAAAACCGCTAGTTTTAAACAGGCCCTGACACATCGAAGTGCCAGTGGTCGGCATAATGAGCGGATGGAGTTTCTTGGCGACAGTATACTCGGTGTCATTATTACCGAAGCATTGTATCGAAAAATGCCAAAGGCCTCAGAGGGCTATCTGAGTCGCTTACGAGCGTCATTAGTTAATGAAGCTACATTAGCTGATATAGCAGTGGAAATTTCACTAGGTGATTGTTTGCATTTAGGAAGTGGAGAATTGAAAAGTGGTGGTTTTCGACGAAAATCCATCCTTTCGGATGCATTAGAGGCAATTATTGCCAGCGTTTTTTTACAACAGGGGATGGATGAAGCAAAAAAATTCGTCTTGTTTCTATTTGAAAAACGTTTGCAAAAATTACCCTCAGAAGATGAATTAAAAGACCCTAAAAGTCGTTTGCAGGAAGTTCTGCAATCACGTGGTTACAGTATTCCTCAATATAAGTTGATCTCCACAGCAGGTCACGCACATCGTCAGCTATTTACTGCAGAATGTTTTATTAATGGGTTAAATGTTCGCGCACAAGGGATATCAACCAGTCGTCGCAAGGCAGAACAAAAAGCAGCATTATTTGCTTTTGAACAAATGAATAAGGATGTTAAATAATATGGATGTAGTAGATACGCGTTGTGGCTATGTTGCCATTGTAGGTCGTCCTAATGTTGGAAAATCAACCTTACTAAATCATCTGGTAGGCTATCGAATCTCAGCTATTGTCAATAAGCCCCAAACCACCCGAACGAATGTGCGTGGCATTGTCACTCAAGATAATTACCAAGTTATTTTTACCGATACACCTGGTATTCATCATGATTCAAAAACGTTGATGAATAAAACCTTGAATATTGCTGCCGTTGCCGCACTTGATTCAGTCGATGCCGTTGTGATGTTGGTAGAAGGATTAAAATGGACAGCAGAAGATGATTTAGTGTTAAAACGAGTGGAGCATATGTCCTGTCCCGTCTTCTTATTAATCAATAAAGTTGATCGTATTGTAGAAAAAGATCGATTATTTTCTTATATAGAAGCGGTTAAAGAAAAGCGCAATTTTGCCGAAATTTTTCCAATATCAGCCACTAAAGGCATTAATACCAAGGAATTATTAGTAAAGCTTAAGCCAATATTACCTTTTTCAGAATATGCTTATGATGAAGACAGTATTACCGATCAGACTTTGCGTTCAATTTGTTCAGAAGTAGTTCGTGAGCAATTGATGGATCAACTCCATCAAGAGCTTCCTTACTCTACAGCAGTACATATCGAAAAATTTGAGGAAATGCCTCATCGGGTTGATATAGATGCCACTATTTGGGTAGGAAAAGCACGTCAAAAAGGCATGGTGATTGGTAAAAAAGGGCAAACCCTAAAGCGTGTTGGTACAACTGCTCGTATTATCTTGGAAGAGTTATTAGAGAAAAAAGTGGTATTAAAAACCTTTGTTAAAGTAGAAGAAAACTGGCAAAACAACCCTAAACACTTAGGAGATTTGGGGATTATTACACGCTAATTTTTTATTATGCCATCTTAAAATGGGTCACTGAGAAAATAATGTTTCAAAATGCTTTTAAAGTAAGCTTAATTTTACTGTTAGTAACAGGCTGTTCTACAGCAAGTTCTTCCTTTGCAATAAAAGCATCTCAATCAGGCTTTAAAACGACTCAAATACAAGGTTTAAACTATCAACATACCCTTTATAAAAATAAATCACCTCATAACGGCATACTGCATGTTTATTTAGGGGGGGATGGTACTCCGTGGTTTAAAGGGCGTTATATAACGAGAGATCCAACCCCCTTAAAACCTGTCATGTTGGACTTAATGAAACTCGATAAGTCTGCTGCTCTTTATCTTGGCAGACCTTGCTATCATCAGCAAAAAATGCCATTGAACTGTGATAACTCATTATGGACAAGTAAGCGTTATTCTCCCGCTGTTGTTAATAGCATGTTGAATGCATTAAAACGTTATATCAAACAGTATAATATCAGGCATATCAGTCTATTTGGTTTTAGCGGTGGTGGCACATTAGCCATGTTACTTGCTCCGCAAATTAAAGAGGTCGATGTGGTTGTCACGCTAGCAGGGAATTTAGATACTCATGCTTGGACAACGCATCATGGCTACTCACCCTTATCAGGATCACTTAATCCTGCACTACACTCCGCTTTACGGTCGAGAATAAGACAGTTTCACTACCTCGGTGATAATGATAAAAATATCACAATAAAATTAGTGAAACCTGTCATTGAGCGACAACAAAATGCTCGATTGATTATTTTAAAACAGGCAGATCATCACTGTTGTTGGGTAAAAAACTGGAAGGAAATCTTAAATTCTGTTGCATTAGATCGATGATACCTCAGCTTTCTCCATCATATTTTTTCTGCCACCAATCAGCACGTGTTTTATCGCTAGTAATACCATCACCTTTAGAGTAACGATACACCATCCATAAATGCGCATTACTTTTAGTCTCTGTATTATTAGCGATAGCTTCAATCAGACGATACGCTTTATTGCGTTTTGTTTGAGCGCTGTTTGTATTTTGCAAAATGGCATTAGCTTTTCTTTCCAAAGCTTGTTGCTGTTGCTTTATTTTTTTCTTGTTATCATTGTCCTGTTTCATTGCATCTGAATAGTAATGCCAAGCAGTATTCCAATTAACATCAACGCCTCTTCCTTTTTCATAAGCATAACCCAGCCAAATAAGTGCACCAGCATCACCTGTTTGTGCTGATTTTTTTAAGCCACTAATAGCATCAGTCCATTTATTACGATCATCTCCAGAGATCCAATTATTTATTAATTGCTCATGTTGAATAGCAATTCGTTGAAAATCATTACTTTCAGGCTTTATTGTTTTTTTTTCATCCTGCATTTTCTTGTTTGAATCAGTTAGATTTTGCTTGGTATCAATAATAGCTTTGTTTTTATCAACATAAACCCAACCTAGTATCGATAATGTAGCTAATATAATAAGACTCATGGCAAAAAATATTTTTTTATTGTCCGCTTTCTTATTATTAATTAAATCAGCACGAGGTTGATAAATAGTTTCAATGGATGACTCAGGATTTGATACTTGCTTTAAGGCAGAGATAAATTCTTTAATGGTATTAAAACGTTCCTCAGGTTGCTTGCCTAATGCTTTATCTAAAACAGATTGGAAAATAGTGTTTTCACCCTGCAATGCAGGAATAGGCGTATGAGCATGCTCATAAAGAACAGCAACCGTCGTATTTCCTGTATAGGGCTTTTCACCTGTCAGCATTTCATAAAATACAATACCAAGACTATAAATATCGGCACGTCGATCTATTTTTGCACTGCCTACTCCCTGTTCTGGACTCATATAAAAAGGCGTTCCTGCAATATAGCCCATTTGCGTCATTTCACTTGTTGTTCCTTGCATTTTAGCAATGCCAAAGTCGGTTAATACCGCACTGTCATCGTCACGAAACATGATATTTGCAGGTTTTATATCACGATGGATATACCCTTGTTCATGGGCATAACGTAATGCATCGGCAATTTGTAGGGTGATTTTCAATACATCAGAAAGAGGCAATCCTCCATCCGTTAAACGCCTTTTAAGACTCCCTTTGCGTAAGACTTCGGTAGACATATAGAAATAGCCATTTTGTTCATCAATATCATGGATTTTCATAATGTGAGGATGCTCAAGCTTTGCAACAATATAACCTTCTGTCATAAAGCTCTTTTGAAAAGCCGTATTAGCGGCTATTTCAGGCTTCATGACTTTAAGTGCAACCTCACGTCGCAAACGTTGATGGACGGCAAGATAAACGTTTGCCATCCCACCCTCTCCAAGTTGTTTTTTTATCTCATGATCAGGAATATTAATAGTCGAAATGTCGCTCATATATCTTTTTCTCTTGTACTTTTATCTGTATTGACTTGTAAAAAAGCTGAAAAATTATAACATTTTGGTCTATAACTATAGACTATGTTTTTTATAAAAAATTGAGCCAAAATGAAATCTTACCTTCCAATTAATATTCTTTATATTGTATCGTTATGCTTGCTTTTTATAAGCCCATCTATTCAAGCGAATACACGTGACATCACGATTCAATCAACGAATTTGTTTAATAAACAACAAAAAATACATATTGCCATTGGTATATCAAATTATAATACCAAAAATACAGGTTTTGGGCGTTTAAAATATGCGGCAAAAGACGCTAACTTACTATCAAATAGTTTTAAATCAAAAGGCTATTACCCAATGAAGATACTTGATCATAATGCCAATAAGCAAACCATTTTGAATAAAATAAAACGGGCGGGTCAATTATTTCCTAAAGGAGAAGGGACATTGCTTTTTACTTTTTCTGGGCATGGGTATAAACAGGGAGGTCAATCCTATTTAGCAACCTATGACGCTTATGCTTCAAATTTACGGGGAACAGGCTTAACCGTACAGGAGGTCGTTCAAGCAATTCGTCAAACGGGGGTGCGTCGTGCGATGCTATTGCTTGATGCCTGTCGTAATAACCCATTACCAGGAAGAAAAAGTGTAGGGAGCAGTCGTGCATTAGGTGGAATTAATCCAGGTGGAGGTATTCAAATTCTTTACTCAACTAATAAGGGTAATGTGAGTTGGGAACATGAGAGTATACAACAAGGTGTCTTTTCCTATTTTGTTAATCGTGCCATTAATGGAAGTGTGCATAGAAATGGCACGGTTACTTTCAATGATTTAGCTCAATACGTGATGCGCGAAGTACCTCAATGGACAGATAGCCGTCTATCAGAAACACAACAACCTTATCGTGGTACCGCAGGGGAGATTTATGGGGATTTTGTGATGGTGGCAACAAAAACAATTAGAATCGATAGTACCGCTCGTAAACCCGCTTCGGTTAGACAGCCTGTCGTTAAGCAACCCGTTGTTAAAACTCCCGTGGTCAGAAAACCTAACCCTCAATTACACCAACAAAGACAACC
>JAGLDT010000131.1 GCA_023145485.1 Cocleimonas sp.
TTATTGTAAAAAATAAACATATTAACCTAAATCTGGCTTTAAAAAATAGACCTTCCCGTTAAATTAGAGACATTGCAATGACAATAAACATATCACCATTAAAATACCTAAGTTGTTTATTATTGCTGGCTTTAGGGGGGGCGATCTTACCTGTTAACGCACAATCATTAGCGGTTACAGTAATGGATAGTCAGAAGAAAGCCATTCAATATGCGGTAGTAACGGCTGTTCCCAAGGACAAAAAATACTTAGCCAAATTACAGGAAAATTATCAGAAAAAGCCTTATACCCTTTCCATCGCACAACGCAATAAAACCTATCAACCTTATGTATCCGTGTTTCAAAAAGGAACATTAGTCCGTTTTATTAATTATGATCGTGTAAAGCATCATGTTTACTCTTTTTCAAAGGCAAAAAAATTTGAACTCCCCTTATATTCAGGTGTGCCACCTAAAAGCGTGCATCTTAATAGAGCAGGGGTTATCACTTTAGGCTGTAATATTCATGACTGGATGTTAGCTTATGTTTTTGTGGCAGAGACGCCTTTTTTTGCGACAACCAATGCACAAGGTAAAGCGCTATTAAAAAACCTTCCTCAAGGCGATTATCAACTGACATTGTGGCATCCACAGAAAAAAGGAAAAAACACCTTAAATAAAACCATTCATATTCCAGCAAAAAATAATATGCTTTCTTTTCAAATGAGTTTAAAACCGAATTGGCGTGATTTAAATAAAAAACCGAAAAATGCGATCCCTATCCCTAGCTCTGATTACTTCTATGAAAATGATGATGGACTTTTTTAAGCTGATTTTAGGATAAAACAATGTTCAAGCTAAGTAGTTTTAGAACCCAGTTATTATTACTATTTATTGGGTTATTGAGTCTTGTCTTAGTGGCTGTTTTTATCGCTGTCAATCAAGTTAATGAGGCGAATGCTCGCCGTCATTTAGAAGAAAGTTTACAAATTACCGCTCGCTCTTTTCAACAAACCTTAGCGGCACGCCAACGTATTTTATTTGATAAAGCGCGTTTGCTTTCAGGTGACTATGCCTTTAAACAAGTAGTGGCAACGCATGATCATGAAACCATCGTTTCGGCCTTAGAAAACCATCGTCTTCGTGTCAAAGCGACAGTCATGATGTTAGCTGATCTGGATGGCATCTTAATTGCGGATACCTTGCATCCTGAGAAACATCAGCAACCGTGGTCGTTGCAAGGCTTGCAAAAGATTGCGACAGCGAATGGAAAAGCTGGGGGAATTCAACTCCTTAATGGCACACCGTATCAACTGGTACTAACGCCTCTGTATACCCCCGAACCGAGTGCATGGATTGTGATTGGTTTTAAAATAACCGATCGGCTAGCACAACGCCAAGCGCAACAAACACATTCTGATGTTAGCTTGTTTTATCAACAGAAGGATGAAAACTGGCATTTAATTGCATCAACACTCAAAGCTGAACAACAAAGCGATCTTTTAATACAGCTTCGGCAACAAAGGATTAATGCTTTATCAGCACGCCCTAAAGTCAATGATATTTTTCTGCAAAATAAAGCCTATTTGTCAATGATGTTACCCATTCAAGGTGCGGGTGAAGGGAAAACATTGGTGGTCTTGCAACGCTCTTTAGCTAAAGCATTGGAACCCTATTTGCGCTTGCGCCACATGATGTTGCTCCTGTTTGGTCTGGCTTTATTATTTTCAATTGTCAGTGCCGTGTTGATCGCTCGTAATATGAGCCGTCCCTTAGAAGCTTTGACCAAAACCGTACAACAGATTGCCACAGGAAATTATCATCAAGCCCCACCCTTACAACGCCACGATGAATTAGGCACACTCTCGCGGGCAGTAAATCAGATGAGTCAAGGCTTGCAAGAACGTGATCAAGTACGCAATTTATTGGGCAAAGTGGTCTCCCCTGAAATTGCGAATGAGTTATTAAGTAAAAGCATTGAACTTGGCGGTGAAGAGCGTGAAGCAACCATTCTTTTCAGTGATATTCGCCAGTTTACTAACCTATGTGAAGGACGTAATCCTAAAGATATTTTGCAATTATTAAACCGCTATCTATCACAAATGAGTACCGCCATTGAGAAATATGATGGAGTGATTGATAAATACATCGGGGATGCCATTATGGCGTTGTTTGACCTTCCTGTGAAACAAGAAAATGCCGCTGAACAAGCCGTTTTGGCTGCAATTGCCATGAACAGTGCATTAGCGCGTTTAAATGCCGATTTTACTAAAGAAAATCAAACGTTAATACGGACTGGTATTGGCATTAACAGTGGCAAAGTGGTTGCAGGTAATATGGGGTCGCCGAACCGCTTAAACTATACGGTTATTGGTGATAGCGTGAATTTAGCCGCACGGTTGGAAGGCTTAACCAAATATTTTGG
>JAGLDT010000132.1 GCA_023145485.1 Cocleimonas sp.
TTTAGATCATTAGGTCGAGTACAGGTTAAAGGAAAAAAAGAAGTTATTAATATCTTTGAACCGCTAACGCCTGTATCTCTGAGTGTTGAACAAGAAAGCTACTTACAAAAACATCATCAAGCCCTTCATTACTTCTACCAGCAACGTTGGGATAAGGCTTATCGTTTATTTCAAAACTTACGGAACATTGCCCTTGAATTTAATCAAGGGAATGATGAAATACTCTATGGACTGTATTTGAAAAATATCACTGTTTATAGAGAAAAAGCATTAGCAAAAGATTGGCAAGGTGAACTGCATGCAGATTGTTTCAGTGGTTAGGGTTTTCGGCTACCAACTTAAGCAAAATGTATTGAATACCGAGCTTCACTCCAAAGTAAGCCGTAAAACCATTAAAAATATATTATTGATAATTAGTACCTGTCTTTTTTTCTGGTTGTTCTGGTTCTCCCTTCCTAAACCCTTATTTAATGATCCGCTTTCTAGTATTGTCCTTAGTAAGAAGGATCGATTGTTAGGTGCTCATATTTCAATGGATGAGCAATGGCGCTTCCCTCCTTTAGATAAAACGCCGAATAAATTTTCCACCGCTATTATTGCTTTTGAAGATAAGCGTTTTCGGCAACATATTGGCATTGATCCACTTGCTATTGGGCGTGCGCTGTATCTTAATATTACTCAAGGGCGTATTGTCAGTGGTGGGAGCACTTTATCAATGCAGGTAGTACGACTTGCAGAGCATAATCCAAGCCGTACTTTATGGGTGAAGTTTAAAGAATTGTTGAAAGCATTACGTTTAGAGATAGCGTATAGCAAGGATGAAATACTTGGTTTTTATGCTAGTCATGCACCTTTTGGCGGTAATGTAGTCGGGTTAGAAGCTGCTTCATGGCGATATTTTGGACGTAAACCTGAGCAACTTTCATGGGCTGAGAGTGCAATGTTAGCTGTTTTACCCAATAGCCCCTCATTAATTCATCTGGGGCGACATCGACAAAAACTGCTTAATAAACGTAATCGCCTTTTAAAAAAGCTTTATCAACAAAATACGTTGCCTAAGCTGGAATATGATTTAGCCATTATTGAGCCATTACCACATAAACCGCCGAGTTTGCCCCGCCTAACCCCGCATTTATTGGATACTTTAATTGTTAAGCAGCCTCAACTGCAACGCTTTCAAACCACCATTGATGCAACCTTTCAGCAACGTATTAATCAGGTAGCCTCTCATCATGGTGCGATGTTGGCTTTAAGTGATGTGCATAATCTAGCTATATTAGTGATTGATAATCATAATTTTGAGGTACTTGCCTATGTTGGGAATACGCCCGTTAAAAGGGCTGAAAAACATGGGCAAGCCATTGATTTAATTCATCGTCCACGCAGTACTGGCAGTACTTTAAAACCCTTTTTATTTGCCAATATGATTCAACAGGGGCAGATATTACCTGAAACATTAATCTCTGATACGCCAGTGCGTTATTCTGGCTATCAACCAAAGAACTTTAATCGTCAGTTTCATGGGGCTGTGCAGGCAAAAGAGGCATTGGCGCGTTCATTAAATATTCCAGCAGTGAACTTATTAAGCTTGCATGGCGTGGAAAGTTTTCTTGGTTTTTTACGTCAAATGGGTATGACAACCTTGCATCGAAAATCACGTGATTATGGTTTGCCTTTGATTCTTGGAGGTGCAGAAACGACCTTATGGGAGCTAACTAATCTGTATGCCAATTTAGCAAATATCGCACAGCAGTCAAACGGTAAACAAGCCAATTATCGTCATCCAACGGTATTAAAAAATACCGATACACACACTCAAAAACGCCGTGAAATATCCCCTGCCAGTGCATGGATGACCTTACAATCTTTATTGGATGTTACTCGTCCTGATGAATCGGGTTATTGGCGTAATTTTAGTAGCAGTCATAAAATAGCATGGAAAACAGGCACTAGCTTTGGTCATCGGGATGCATGGGCAATCGGCACAACGCCACGTTATACCGTGGGTGTTTGGGTTGGTAATGCAGAAGGAGAGGGTCGTCAGGAATTAACAGGGGTAAAGGCAGCTGCACCGATTTTATTTGATGTATTCAATCGTTTATCGCTAAAAAATGAATGGTTTGAGAAACCGCTAGAGCAGATGAAAAAAATTAATATTTGTGATGATGATGGTTTCTTAGCAAATAAAGACTGTGTAGCAAAACCGTATTGGATTCCTAAAAACACCCATTTTGATCGTATTAGCCCTTATCATCAACGCATCCACGTGGTTGAGAAGGATGGCGAATTTCAACGTGTACACAGTGACTGTGAATCGATTAGTAAAATGCAACATGTATCATGGTTTGTACTGCCACCCGACCAGTCTCATTACTATCAACAAACCCATGCGAACTATAAGCCGTTACCTAAGTGGCGTGAAGACTGCAAAACATTGCAAAGCAACGTGCTTGATAATAATCCTATTCGTATTATTTACCCTCGTCATAATACACAAATATTTATCCCTACTGATTTAACGGGAGAGCGGAGTAAGGTGGTCTTTAAAGCGATTCATCGAGAGAAAGAAAAGCAGATTTACTGGCATATTGACAATCAATACCGAGGAACAACACGGCTCTTCCATCAAAAAGCGGTGTATTTAAAAGCGGGAGAGCATAAGCTAGTTTTAATTGACGAGGCAGGTAATCGAGTTGAGCAAGGCTTTGTTATTTTGGGAAAGTGATTTTTATCTAAAAATAAGAGATACTGCTAAAAATCCCCCCAATTGCTGAGACTTATCCGATGTCTAAATTTCTTATTATTACTTTATCTAGTCTTTTTCTATCCATAACCTTGCAAGCCTGTACCGATAAAGAAACACCAGCAGAGAAAAAGGTTGAACGACCTGTGGCGTATGATCAATTCGGCAATAAAGTTATTTATACTGCCGATGGTGAAAAAGAACTAATTAATGATGACTGCGAGTAAGTTTTTTGTCATCTACTTCTATAATACGCCAGATAATTATACTAAAAATAGTGATGAAAATATTAACTTTTAGCATCTTCACGGGTGACGCGTAGCACTTCTTCTAGAGAGGTTCTTCCTTCTAGCACTAAGCGCGCACCATCTTGACGGAGTGATGGGGTGGTTTTATGCACATAACGTTCAATGTCTATTTCACTGATATCGTTATGAATCATATTACGACAATCATCATCAACTTCAACAAATTCATAAATACCATTTCGACCGTTATAGCCTAATTCATTGCACTTAGGACACCCTTTAGGATGATAAAGGGTAGGTGGATTATTGGCATTAAAGCCTAACGTTTCACAGTCTTTTGCATCGGCTTGATAAGGTGCTTTACAGTCATCACAGAGTATACGCACCAGACGCTGAGAGACTACGCCTATCAAACTGGAGGAGAGCAAATAAGGCTCTACGCCCATATCACGCAAACGAGTTACTGAGCCTACTGCGGTATTGGTATGTAGGGTTGAGAAAACCAAATGACCTGTTAACGAGGCTTGGACTGCAATTTCGGCGGTTTCAATATCACGTATTTCACCGATCATGACCACATCGGGATCTTGACGCAAGATAGCGCGCAGACCACGGGAGAAACTCATATCGACTTTATTATTGACCTGCGTTTGCCCAATACCATCGATAAAATACTCGATAGGGTCTTCAACGGTCATAATATTACGTGAACTATTATTAAGATCAGTTAGTGCGGCATAAAGCGTGGTGGTTTTACCTGAACCTGTTGGTCCTGTGACCAGAATAATGCCGTGGGGCTTTTTAATTAACGCGCTGAGACGCTGATGGGTAACCGCATCCATCCCTAAATGCTTCAGGTTTAAACGCCCTGCTTGCTTATCTAGTAGACGTAATACGATGCGTTCATTATGACCTGATGGCAATGTGGATACCCGCACATCCACCGAGCGTCCTGCGACTTTTAATGAAATACGTCCATCTTGAGGAATTCGTTTTTCAGCGATATCCATTTTTGACATGACTTTAAT
>JAGLDT010000133.1 GCA_023145485.1 Cocleimonas sp.
GTTTCGATATGAATATCGGAGGCATTTTCTTTAATTGCTTGCGTCAAGAGAGCGTTAATAAGACGAATAATCGGCGCATCATCTTCTGCCTCCAACAAATCCTCTGGCTCTGGCATGGAGTCAGCAACATCATTGAGATCCAGCTCATCACCAAGGTCATCCATCATTGCACGTGCGCCATCGCCCTGATCATAGTGACGTGCTAGCAGTTGGTTAAAATCATTTTCATTCAATGCTTGAAAGGAAACTGCTTTGCTCAAGAAACGTTGTACTTCGCTCGCCGTCGCTGGCGTTAGCTTATCGCCATAAGAGACACTATAAGCATCTTCTGTAAAATCAGTGACGACCACCTTATTACGCTTAGCAAAGGCGTAGGGAAAGTCTTTAATATCTAAAAGACTTTCTTGATCGTCTAATACAATGGACTCTGTGTCTTTGCTATCGGCTTCCAATGTTAATGTTTCAGCTTTCATACTTTAAAGTCAGTTCTATTAAATTAATATCGATAGGCATTGCTAAAATGAGTCAATTGCCTCAAGTGCTGTTTGTTGTCTTCTCACGACAGGTTGTGGGTTTGCTGGTTGATACTGAGTAGCTCGACGTTGTTGTGGATGGGTTCTATACCACTCTGCTAAACGTTTTGCTCTAATCTGTTCCTGTGACAATCGCTTTGCTCGGCTAGCTCCATTAGATACTCGTCTGGCTTGATTAGCTTGTGGATGATTCCTCTTCCACTCAGCCAAACGCATTGCTCTAATTTGTGCAGGTGTCATTTTTTGTGTGGTAATGCTCTCTAATCTAGCAGGCAGTGGGGGAGCTTTTTGTTTTAACAGACCCCGCGAAGTTACTCGACTATTTTGTTGCGCACGGCGTATTTTACTGTATTTTTCGCGGGTATAACCTGTCGCACTTAATACATCACGCAAAATAACAGGATGAATAAAGATCATCAGATTTTGCTTCACTTTTGTGGTTCGAGTATTTTGGAAAGCTTTCCCTATAATTGGCAGATCACCGAAAAAAGGCACTTTTTGCTTGGTCGTTGTGTAATCATCTTGCATTAAACCACCAAGTACCAAAATTTGATTATCTTCAACAGTGACTTTGGTTTTAATCGCTCGCTTATTAGTAATCAAATCAGATGCACTTTCATTACTGGCAGCAAGACTGGAAATTTCTTGGTCAATTTCTAGTAAAACACTATCGCCTTCATTAACTTGTGGTTTAATTTTAAGGGTTAAACCAATATCTTTTCGTTCAATGGTTTGAAAAGGGTTAGATGGTGAAGATCCCGACCCCGTACTGGTATAACTTCCCGTTACAAAGGGAACATTTTTACCAATAACAAATTGTGCCTCTTCATTATCCATCGCCACCACATTGGGCGTAGAAAGGATATTAGTGGCGGCATCTCCCTTCAATGCATTCATTAATGCTGCAAATTGGAACTTTCCTCTGGTATTAGCAATCGCGGCTACAATACCTACGCCCGTTGGTATTGCGCCATTTGCTACACTGAGTAAAGACGCTTTGCTTCCTGGAAATCCTGTGGTCGCCACAGGTGCTGTCCCATTACTTGACCCCACCGCAAGTTGAACCCCAATTTCCTTGGATAAGTTTTCAGATACCTCAGCAATAATGACCTCAACCATGACCTGTGCACGACGAATATCTAAACGACGAATGACTTTGCCAAGATTAATATGCGCCTGTTTATTCGCCGTAATAATAAGTGAGTTAGTTGCCTCATCCGCCTGAATATCGATCTCAGCCGTTGCTGTTCCCGCGGCTCCTTTTTTTCCTGCTTTAGTGGTTTTTTGTGTTTTAGAATAGCCACTTAATACTTTAGCTATCTCAATTGCTTTAGCATACCGTAAATATACTACGCGAGTTTTTTCTTCAGCTGGTTTAGAAATATCTAGATTTTTAATAATGCGTTTGATTTGTTGACGTGTAGCGGTATCACCCCCTAATAATAAACTATTAGTGCGCTTATCTACCGAAATAATCGGTTTTTTGGTCGTAATGCCCTTTGCAGTTGAGGTCGTATTTTGAATATCTTTAATAGTTTGTGCGAGATCCTGCGCAACCGCATAACGTAATGGGACCACCTCTAGCGCTTTTCTTGGTTTATCAAAGTTAGCAATAATTAGTTTAATTTGCTGACGCGTTGCCGTATCACCGCCTAATAACAAGCTATTAGTCCGTTTATCAACCGAAATAATCGGCTTTCTACTGACAACCCCTTTTTTAGTGGACGTCGTATTTTGAATATTCTTAATCGTTTCAGCTAACTCAGTCGCTACCGCATATTTTAGCTCAATAACTTCTAGCGCCTTTTTAGGCGTATCTAATTGTTTAATGATTTTGCGCATTTCTTGACGAATCGATTTATCACCCCCTAATAACAAGCTATTAGTCCGCACATCAGCTGAAATTTTTGCTTTACCTGGCGCTCTAATCTTTGCATTAGTTGAATTAAGCTTTTGAATTGTCTGCGCTAACTCCGCTGCGGAGGCATATTTTAACGGTACAACCTCCATTTGCTCATCATCGGCACGATCCATCTTCTTAATCACTTTCACTAGACGCTGAATATTGGCTGCAGTATCGGAAATAACAATGGTATTACTCGGTTGATAAGCTTGTAATTGCCCTGTACTCGGCACAAGTGGGCGTAAAATAGGGACTAACATTGACGCTGGCACATGCTCAACTCGAACAACACGTGTAATAAGATCATCAGGGTCTTTATCTGCAAGTCCTTCGCCTTCACCCTGATCTTTACTATCCGCATAGTCATCATCATCAATCACAGGAACAGGCAATTGCTTTGCTTTATTAGATGGTACAATTTTAACAATTTTCCCCACCTTAATCGCAGAAAAATTATGCACTTGCAGTACAGACAAAAAGACCTCATACAGCTCATTTTCATCAATATCACGACCTGTAATAATCGTTACCTTGCCATTAATACGAGGATCAACAATAAAGGTCTTCTTAGTAATCTTTGAGACCATATCAATCAATACTTTTATGTCCGCATCCCTAAGACTAATCTGAGCAGAATCTGCCGCATAGCTAGGCGCGACAAGGCTCATCGCAAAAAGGCATACCCCTGCGATAATATTCTGCATTTTAGTTAAACCGTGTTTTTTATTGGACATCATTTTATGGTTTTAATCTATTCTGTGTGAATGAAAGCTAGTTCGCTGACTTGGAGAGTAAGGTAGTTCTAGTGACAGAAAACGAAAAAATTTAACTGTTGGAAAGAAGTATGCTTTAATTCGTTTTATCAGGCTAGGACAAAGCCCCCTAGAAACACCTCTATTACAATAAATTAATTTCAAAACTCACAGCAAAGCTATTTCATTTGCTTCAAAAACAGTAAACTGAATACCAGCTAAACAAGTTAATCTGATGGAAATAAAAACAATTAATATTAATATTAAAACTTAGAGTATTGTTTTTAATCAATATTGATAATGTCTATTTTTAAATTAAAGAGTGCTAATAACTTTTTTATAAAAAAATAGCATTAATTTTTTTAAACATTATTCTCTGTAAGCGAAAAACCCTAACCTATTGATTAAAAAAGTTTTTTCAAGAAACGCAGTGTTCGGAATATTTCTTTTAATATCAATTGGTTAAAGCGAGTCAAAAATATTTTTCGTGTTGTTTCTTTTAGATAGAATGATAGTAAATCATTGATTATTAGCCATATTTTAAAATATATCCAGTTGAAAATGGTATCCTAAGCCCTGAATTGCTGTAAACTAAAAAGGTTATTATGACATGCTGTAACATTTGTCATTTTAGCCCATAAACTAAGAACTTATTATATCGTGAAGAATTGGCTTTTTGTTTTCTATACCCTGTTCCTAAATTCCTATTTGGAAATTCA
>JAGLDT010000134.1 GCA_023145485.1 Cocleimonas sp.
AAATAAATTTTTCCAATCTTCTTGCCTATAATAAACCGTTGCTAATAACTTATTAGCATAGGGATGATCAGGGGATAATTCTAATAAATGGACTAAAGATGCGCGGGCTTGTTCAACTTGCTTGCTACCGAGTTGCATCTCTGCCTGAGAAACGGCAACAGCAACGCGGGCGCTTTCACCTTTTTCTGCTGCCTTTTTTAGGTATTGATCACGATCATTATAGTTTTCCTGCATATGAGCAGAACGAGCGGCCGCTAAATAGTTTAATAGCGGTGTTTCTGCATACGCTATATTACGTAATAATAAACTTTCTGCATCAGCCCAATACCCAGAAGTAAATAACACTAACCCTTGTGTTAAATCTTGCCTTGCTCTGCTAACTAAACGTGTCTGTCGATAGTTATGGAGGTTTTTTCTCATTCCAAAGAGTGATTTAAGCAACCAAATTAAAAAATAAAGCGCAATAAACGTAAGCACTAACGCAATAAGGAGGTTGGTGCTTTCTATTTTATAACTACCCCATGCCCCCCAAGTAATCGTGACTATTTCAACATTGCGTAAAATAAAACTGGCAACCCAAAACATGACAATAATAATCGCTAATAGCAGTACAACATATAAAATCATCTTAACGTAGTCTCTTTATTTTACCTTGGAAATCTGGTCTAGAAGTTTTAACGAACCTGAAATATCAGGTGGTGATGGTGATAGTTTAACGTTATCTAATTCATCCAATAATTTTTGTAGTGAACCATTGATCATCGTTGGATAATATTTTCCCAATGTTTGTTTTATTAATTTAAGCTGTTGATGATAGTCATAATCTAGCCCTTGCAATACCATTAAACGCAATGTTTCAAAGCGTAAATGTAATAGGTTTTTTAGCTTTTCCTTTTCATCAACACCCATGGTCTTTTGTACTGACTGATCAAACTTACGAATAACCACAGCGTCATTAATCGTCCCGATTAAACGTGATAAAAGTTCATTCTGTTTTGCGTCAATTTCAGGTAATAAGGTTATTTTTTGTTGTTTTTCGATCTCATCTTCGACAGGCATTGCATCAATAATCTCAATCAGATCAGCAATACGTTGTGAAATAGCGGTTAGATTAGGAGTTAAGAATAATTCAAGAAGAACAATCTCCTCATTCATCTTTTTTCGTACCGCCAAGTACTTAGTAGAGCCTAGTTTAAGCAATGCGGTCTCTGCCATGTTTAAAGCCTGCAATGCACCATTTTTATCATTACTGAGGTGTAGACGTTGATTGGCAATTTGCAATAAAAAACGCAATTCTGCTAGTCGCCATACTGTATTAGGAGAAGGGGCTGTAGCACGTGAACTTTCTTGTTGCTGTGTTAGTAATATCGCTTGTTGATCAACGCCTTTAGCTGCTCGTTGTGTTGTTTTACCAACCCTTTCTAAGGTTTCTACCGATTGCTCAAGTTGTCGGCGACCTTTATCTAAGTCATTGAGCAATTGCTCATTAAGCGCCACAACCGTTGACTTGTCAGCAAAGTGACTTGCCTTTTCTGTTAGCTCGGACACGCCAATCGCTGCTTGCTTGGCACGATCATTAATTTGCATCCAGTTTTTATAGCCTGCAGCAATGCCGATAACGGTAAAAAATAAGGCTATCCATGCAAGAAAGAGCGTAAAGCGAGAACGTTGGCGTAATTTAGCGAGAGCTTCTTCTGTTTCATTGGATTGATCTAATTCATCGTTTATTGCAATCAAACTGTTACTGGCTTCTATCTCGTTCATCCAATACCTTTAGGGCGCTTTGAGGCTAAAAATAGACGGGTTAATGATGTGTAAATGGACTCATCACTTGGATCAGAGGAAATCCATATTTTCCCAGTATATTGTTGTTGATAGTGCTGCAAAAAAAGTTGTTTTATGCGTTCACTACCGACCAATAAAGGCACTTGATTAAGCCATCGTGCGCCTTCGGCCAAACGCAATAAATGTGATAGGCTTTCGCCACTGGTGAGAACAATTATATCAAGTTTATGCTGTAAATAATGCTGTTTTAATAGCCCAATATCATTAGCGGGACATTGCCTAGCATAGACGTTAATATACTCAATTTGTGCTCCTCGCTGTTGTAATGTATCTCGTAATAAATGTCGTCCACCTTCTCCTCGAAAGATAGCGATTTTTTTATTTTCCACCTGTTGCATTTCATTTAAAGCTAATAGTGCTTCACTATTGAAAAGCTTATTAGGAAAGTAATCAACGGATAGCCCATGATGTTGCAAGCTCAATGCTGTTTTTTTACCAACAGCAGCAATTTTAAGTGATTTTAGATACGGTTTATCCAAAAACAGTAGCGCCCTCTCTACCGCGTTTGGGCTGATAAAAATAGCAGTATCATAATCTTTTAACCGATCAACTTGTTGCTGGACTAAGGCTGGATATTTTGGTGGAATAATTTCTAGTAGCGGAAAAGCTATAATATTTGCACCATCGATCTCTAGTCTTTTGATTAACTTGCCCGCCTGATGAGCTGGGCGGGTGATCGTAATCCAGCGGTTTTTTAATAGCATTGACATACAAGGATATAAGGTAAGTTAGGGTTAGCTTATTCAGAGCAACAAGCCAATATAACCCAAGGATTAATTAAAAGAGAACTAAACATGAATACCGATAGAGGCTAATACTTTATCAGCTCCCTGCGCTAATAAATCCTCTGCAACCGCAATACCCATTTTCTCGGCATCTTCAATAGGAGCGGTTTGTTCAGCACGATAAATTGCAGAACCATCAGGATACCCTACCAGTCCGCGCAGATAGATTTGATCACCTTGCAACTCGGAGTAGCCCGCAATAGGAACCTGACAGCCACCTTTTAAACGAGTATTAAACGCTCTTTCGGCGCTCACTCGAATGGCTGTTTCCTTATGATTTAACGGTGCGAGTAAAGCGTTAATACGGTCATCATTATCACGGCACTCAATACCAATAGCACCTTGACCAATCGCGGGTAAACTTTGCTCAGCTGGAATGCGTTGTGTAATGCGATCATCAAAGCCTAAACGTTTTAAACCTGCGGAGGCTAAAATAATAGCGTCATACTTGCCACTATCTAGCTTTGCTAAACGCGAGTTTACATTGCCTCTAAGGCTAAGAATTTCTAGGTCAGGGCGAAATTGTTTAAGTTGTGTCTGACGACGTAGGCTCGACGTACCCACTTTTGCATTTTGCGGTAAGTCATCTAGGGAAGTGTAATTATTAGACACAAAAGCATCTAATGGATCATGGCGTTCGAGAATAATAGGGAGATGCAAGCCTTGTGGCAATTCCATGGGAACATCTTTCATTGAATGCACCGCAATATCAGCTTTTCCTTCGAGCATTCCGACTTCAAGCTCTTTTACAAAAAGACCCTTGCCACCTATCTTGGCTAACGGGGTATCCAGTATAATATCGCCTTTTGTCATCATACCCAGTAGCTCAACCTCAAGATCAGGGTGGAAATGCAGGAGTAAACGTTTAACTTCTTCTGCTTGCCAGAGTGCAAGGGGGCTTTTACGGGTTGCAATTCGTATTATATTCGACATAAACTATTTCTATTAGTGGGGGAACGAAATATCGGACTTTACGTCAAATAAAGTATTGTGGCTAGTCGAACTTCATAAATACTAATCAATTATCCCTGCTGGGATTCATCCTATTAAAGAGAGAACCATCATGACAGAAACAATATCGAAGTTTTTACTATTATTTTTTATTCTGCTAGGCAATTTATTGGCATTCAACGCAGTAGCAGGGGATGGAAAAGGTGTTATTGAAGAGAATAATTTTGCCCAATTAGCAAAGCAGATGAAGCAGCAAAAGAAGGGGCTAATGCTCATGCTACACTCAGAGGGTTGTGCTTTTTGTGCAAAGCTAGAGAGAGATTATTTAGCACCATCAGTTAAAAGTGGTGATTATGATAAAGAAATCTTTATTAGAAAACTACAAATTGATACAGGCGTACCTATTATTGATTTTGATGGCAAAAAAATTGATCCTGGGGTTATGTCTGATCGTTATGATGGTCGCTTAACACCAACACTGTTGTTTTTAGATTATAAAGGCAATGAAACAACTTTAAAGTTGATTGGTTATAATACGCCTAGTTTATTTGGTGGCTATGTTGAAACTCAACTGAAAGAGATGAGAGAATACATATTGAAAAATCATAATAGAAAGTAATCAGAAAAAATCTGACCTTATTTCACTATACGATGACCTCTCTTAAACCATCTCCTTACACACAACTCATA
>JAGLDT010000135.1 GCA_023145485.1 Cocleimonas sp.
ATGCTCTATCTGGATGATATTCAACACACTCACCCTGAATTCCTGCAAAAATTCATCTCCCTCAGTGATGGCACACGACGCATTGAAGGCATCTGGAAAGGGGTAACAAAAACCTACGATATGCGCGGAAAACGCTTCTGCATTATTATGGCAGGCAACCCGTATACTGAATCAGGTGAAGCGTTTAAAGTCCCTGATATGCTCGCAAACCGTGCCGATATTTACAATTTAGGCGATATGTTAGGCGATCATGAGGAAGCGTTTAAACTCAGCTTTATAGAAAATGCCCTCAGCTCCAACCCTGTACTGGCACCACTGGCAACCCGTGAAATGTCCGATGTTTACAAACTGATCGACCTTGCCAAAGGGAAACAAGTTGCCACCACTGATTTAAGCCATCAATACAGCAGTGCAGAGGTGAATGAAATCAGCGAGGTCTTCAAAAAAATGCTGATGGTGTTAGACGTTATTCTCAAAGTAAACCAACAATACATCGCCTCCGCCGCCCAAAACGATGACTACCGCACCGAGCCACCGTTCAAGCTCCAAGGCAGTTACCGTAATATGAATAAAATGGCTGAGAAAATCTCCGCCGTGATGAATAAAGAAGAAATCCTGCAAATGATCGCCGATCATTATTTAGGAGAAGCACAACTACTCACCAGTGGCGCAGAAGAAAACCTGCTTAAATTAGCTGAATTACGTGGCAATATGACCGAAACCCAAAGTGAACGTTGGGCAGTGATTAAAGACAACTTTAGCAAAAGCCAAATGAAAGGGAATGAAGAGGCTATTATTGGCACTCAAATAGTTGAGCATATGAATCAAGTCGTTAGCAATCTTAAACAACTAAATAAAGCCCTTAACAACACAGATGCCAATGATAAACTCAGCACTCAACTAAGCAAAATGGTGAGTCACCTTGAGCAGATCAATACTGCACTCAATAATAGCGATAGCAACACCCAACTCACTGCCCAAGTAGCGAAAATAGATGATAATATGCAACACATCGGGCAAGTATTGTTAGCATCCAATAAAGACACCCAACTCAATACCCAATTGGACAGTATTTCCACCCATATTCAGGGTTTAAATCACTCATTATCAAATAATAACAACAGTGAACTGGTCTCACGACTGGGACTCATTGCCAAAAAACTACACGCCATCGAACACAGCACAGGACTAGCCCACTCAGGAGAAATGATCTCACAACAACTTAAACAAGTCGTAGAAGGCATTCAAGCAATGCATCAGGAATTAGCCAAAGCATCCGCCGCCTCAGTGCAGAAAGCTAACTGGCTAACGCGGCGGATTGGGAAGAAGGATTAGTCAATGTCATTGGTTTATAAATTAAAATTTATGGAAAAAATCTTATGAAAAGAAAAATTACTAAGCTAATGACTTTTTTACTGATCATACCTGCTATCAATGGTCAAGCGGCAACAGCAATAGAGGAATGCAGACAGTTATTTGATGATGCCTTATATCAACAAGCTGATAGCCCCTGCACTAAAGCTGCTACAAAGGGAGACCTTAACGCTCAAGTCATACTGGGTGAAATTAAAGACCGACAAGGCAATAGTGAAAAAACGGCCTTTTGGTGGGGTAAAGCTGCAGATGCAGGTTCTCAACCCGCGCGTAATTTGCTGGCATTAAAATACTATTACGGTGGCACTGTTTTTGGTCCAGAAAAAGGTTGGAAAAAAGATTATGAAAAAGCATTTAGTATCTGGAAAAAAGATGCGGAAGAAGACGTTGCTACTAGCCAGTTTATGATTGGTGTCATGTATCAAAAAGGTCAAGGTACTAAAAAAGACCTTTCAGAATCATGGTTTTGGCTGAAACGTGCCTTAGGAAATGACTATAAACTAGCAACCGATGTGCTGATTGAAATCTCACGAGAGATAACCCCACAACAAAAACAAGCAGGAAAAGAAAAGCTATTAAAATACAAGCAGAAAAAATCTGATCTTTAGGAATGCTAGTACTCCAGCAACATAGGTTTGATGGAGTACTAGTTCCTTAACCCTAAATAGGAAAATCAAGGATGACGACTCTAACCCGTACTGCATTCCTCACTGAAATGGCTCAGAAAACGATTCGCCTTTCTACTGCAAGCAATGACTCACGTCTAAATAGACTAAATTTAAACCGCGTTGATAGTAATAATGATGGTATTTTAGATAGCCTTAATGAAATGAAAGCGTTATTTAGAGCGATTGATTACTATGATCGAAATGGTCACTACCGCTCCATTCATCTTGGCTCAACAAACCGTCCTACCACAGCAGGAAAGTTGATTATCGCCATTCGTGATATTGCGGTAGGACAAGCGCCTCAATCACCTGAATCTGCTATCACCTTAACGCGCAACGCATTTCTTCAAGAGATGAACGATAAGAAAATTAGCTTATCTCAAGCTAAAAATGATACTCGTTTAGATGGATTAAATTTAAATCGTACCGATGCTAATCATAATAGCATTATTTCTGGCACTGATGATTTTACTCAGCTCTTCAAAGCAGTTGATTATTTTGACCGTAATGGGGATGCTAGATCAGTTAATTTAGGGAGCACTCAAAACCCAACAAAACCAGGTGAACTCATTACTGCATTACGCGATATTGCAACAACTAATAACCCCGCAGAACCAAATCCTGAACCACATCCAGACCCAGAACCTATTTCTCCAACTACTTTTAAGGATGCTGCTATTCATCAAACCTTTGCCGAAAATTTTAACGATGAAATAAAACATGGCAATAGAGGGGATGAGGTCGTCGCCATTCAATATGCATTAGGGCGCTTAGGGCATTTAGATTATATCTGTGATGGTGATTTTGGCGGTTTAACGCGAACTGCTGTGAAATCCTTTCAAAGTGTAACACCCTTACTGGACATAACTGGAACGGTTGAAATTGATACACTCATTGCACTTGATAAAGCGGTTTCAAAATTAGATTTACGGGTACCTGTGATTAAATCGGGACAAGATCCCATGACCTTTCTATCTAATTTTAAACTGTTTAACCTACCAACAATCAAAGTCGATAGACGCGGTGAAAATGTCTCATGGGATAGCCCTGATGTTCAGCAAGCCTATGGTGATTTTGTGCAACATTATTGGGAAGTCTTAAAAGAAAATCGCATTGAAGCAGATTGCAAAGCCTTAGCAATGTTTTTCATGGATCAATTTAGAAAACATATGGAAGAAGAAACGTTTATCCGTCTGCCACTGCCACGATCACCCAATGGGTCAATTAGTAAACGCAAGTGGACGGTTGCTACTAGAACCGATCCAAAGGGATTGTTTAGGCGCGTTGCTGAGTTATTCTTTAGTCGCAGAGTTCGCGTCAATCGCCCCAATTATGTTGCCCTTAAAAAAGTGCAAAAACTAGACCCAGAGCATGTGATGATTTATGGCGTTAACCTGCGCTACCCACGTACCTCTGCCCATCAAATCTCCCGTTCTGCCACCGTTATCAGCCCTTGGAGTAATGCTTATAGTAATAAAGGTAATTTAAGCAAACCCGAAATTCCACTGAATAAACT
Source organism: Cocleimonas sp. (assembly GCA_023145485.1). Taxonomy (GTDB): domain Bacteria; phylum Pseudomonadota; class Gammaproteobacteria; order Thiotrichales; family Thiotrichaceae; genus JAGLBW01. Next base: position 3,559 of record JAGLDT010000135.1, read on the forward strand.
CAAGCCTGGCTATTTAATTTTTATCGACCACACAGGCAATGGTAGCTATGACCATACCGTCAATGTAGTAAAGATTAAAAAAGACAATGCCAATCGTGTGCGTCAACTAACCCTTGCCATTGGCTCCTACGATGATGTGCGTGACAGTATTGCCGCTACTGTTGTTAACAGTCTCAGTATTTTGAATCAATACTGTGAAGAAGTAACCATTGATTTTGATGAAAATGAACGCGTTGTTCGCTCTGATGTCACCTACTCCTCAGAACCAAAATACATTGTAAAAACACGTTACAGTGCTAAAAGTTCTATTATGGAGCGGAAAAGCGGGGGGAAATTAAAAATTTCCCGATGGGGCTAAAGTTTGCTTAATCATTTTCCTCAATCCACATCATCTGAATGGCTTCAAGAATTTTCTCATTGGAACGTTCAGGCTCGTCATTAAAATTCTCTAATGCCATCACCCATTGATGCAAATCGGTAAAACGCACGTATTGCGGGTCAACCTCTGGGTGCGCATCAATTAAATCCAATGCAATATCGAGTGTATCTATCCATTTTAATTCCATTTTCTATTTTCTCCCTTAATGATTCAGTGATTCTCTGACACCATATTGATGGTGTATTTGGGTATCTCCACCACTAAATCATCATCCACAACTTTCGCCTGGCAGCTTAAACGCGAATCAGGGTCAACACCCCATGCTTTATCCAGATAATCCTCTTCTAAATCCGTTGCTTCTTCTAAGGAATCAAAGCCTTCACGCACATAGACATGGCAAGTCGTACAGGCGCATGATTTTTCACAGGCATGTTCTATTTCTATACCTGCTTTTAGCGCAGCATCGCAAAGGGTGGTGTTTTTATCTGCATCAACGACGGCCCCTTCTGGACAGATTTCATCATGCGGGAGAAATATAATTTGTGGCATTTTTTATTAACCTAATCTTTAAATTTATTAATGTCTTTACCCGCCATTGCGGTACGAATATTTCCATCCATACGACGTGCAACGTAAAATGCAGCGGCGGTTTCCATGGCTTTAATGGCAGTTTCAATCGCTTCGGTAGTACCTGACGCTTTTATGGCAACTAAGTTAGCACGCGCCTCTGATAGTGTCTTTTTCTCATCCTCTGATAGTAAATCATCACCATCGTTTGCCATTGCTGAGTCTAGAGCTTCTAATGTTCTATCTGCTTCAACCTGTTGTTCGCGTAGTTTGCGCGCTTCCATATCAACTTTTGCATTAGTCATGGAATCGGTGATCATGGTTTCAATTTGATTGTCACTTAAACCATAGGAGGGCTTGACTTCAATCGCAGATTTCACTCCTGTTAGTTGTTCCTCTGCGCTGACATTCAGCAAGCCATCCGCATCGACTTGAAAGGTCACTTTAATTCTAGCCGCGCCAGCCACCATAGTAGGAATCCCCCGCAGGGTAAATTTAGCCAGTGAGCGATTTTCTTCAACCGTCTCACGTTCACCTTGCAATACATGAATGGTCATTGCATTTTGATTGTCTTTAAAGGTAGTGAACTCTTGCGCTTTAGCAATGGGAATGGTGGTATTACGGGCAATAATTTTTTCAACTAAACCACCATAGGTTTCTAAACCCAGTGATAAGGGAATCACGTCTAACAACAACATTTCTGAATCAGGCTTATTACCAGCTAATAAATCCGCTTGTATCGCAGCACCAACGGCAACTACTTTATCGGGATCAATATCAACGTGTGGTGGTTGTTCAAAGAAGGCTTCTACTCGCTCACGAATGATTGGCATACGGGTTGAACCGCCCACCATCACAACATCCATCACGTCTTCTTTTTCTAGCGCCGCATCACGTAAAGCTCGACGACAGGCAAAAAGGGTTTTCTTAACTAATGGCTCAACTAATTGGCAAAACTGATCACGGCTAAAACTGACTTCAAAGCCTTTGACAGAAACATTCACCTCTTCCTTATCACTTAATACCTCTTTTACACGGCGTGCTTCTACCATAATTTTACGCAATGTTTGCTGATCTGCGCTTGTCTCGCCTAACTGCTGTAAAATCCATTCGGCAATAGCATGATCAAAATCATCACCACCTAAAGCGGAATCTCCACCCGTTGCAAGGACTTCAAATACGCCTCGATTTAAACGCAAAATGGAAATATCAAACGTACCACCGCCTAAGTCATAGACGGCAATAATTTTCTCATCTAGCGCTTCCTCTTGGTCTAAACCATAGGCTACAGCAGCAGCGGTTGGCTCATTTAACAAGCGATAAACCGTTAAATCCGCTAAACGTGCCGCATCTTTAGTGGCTTGACGTTGTGCATCATCAAAATAGGCAGGAACAGTAATCACCACCCCTTTTAAATCACCACCCAGCGTATTTTCTGCACGCGCTTTGAGTGTTTTTAGAATTTCAGAAGAGACTTCAATCGGAGATTTATCTCCCGCTACGGTACGAATAAGGGGGACATTAGAATCACTTTTAACAAATTCATACGGCAATACACCGTTGAATGTTTTTACATCCGCTACACCACGACCCAATAAGCGTTTTGCAGATGCAATGGTATTTTGCAAATCGTCAGTTAATGCTGCTTGCGCCTGTTGCCCCACGAGAATTGCGCCGTTATCAAAATAGCGTACAACAGAAGGTAATAAATGCTCACCTTTATCATCGGCTAACGTGGTTGCATCACCGCTACGCACGCTGGCAACTAATGAATTGGTGGTTCCAAGATCAATACCCGCTGCCAGACGATGCTGATGCGGTGCAGTTGACATACCAGGTTCTGAGATTTGTAATAAGGCCATAGTTTAGGTAGATTTAAATTAATTTTTACCATGGAACGCTGGAGCGTTCAGCATGCGTTCCCACAACCTCTGGAGCGTGAGAACAAGTTCAAGTTGATTTTTTATCACCATGACGTGTATGAAGACAATGAAGAGTGAAAATAAGGTGGTTTTTCTTCATGCCCATCATCTGCTTCATGGTGAGTTAAGTTTGTAATGGTGAATTTTTCTAAATAGCTTACGCAAACATTTCATCTTCTAGCTTTTCTTGCAAACGTTTAGCTTCATCGTTAAGGCGTTCATAAAAGCGCATTTTAAGCACGGCATCTTTTGCTTCGGATAAATTTCCTGCCTGCAAATGTTGTTGAAAGCTATTTTCTATAGATGCCACGCCGTGTTTAACTTGTTGAGCAATTTGATCCACCTGCTCTAGTGCATTATCGGCTTGCTCAGCCACTTCTAATGCTTCACGCGTTTCCATTTGATGCATTAAAAACAGCATATCATGGGTGGTATCGCATAGTTCAAAATCAACTTGTTGCAATATTAAAAGATAACGCGCACGTAACCGAGGAGACTTCAGTTCTTCATTGGCTTCATTAATATAACCTGTCGTCTGAACGGCAATACGACGCTCTTGATCTGTTCCATGAGCAAATCGATCGGGATGATGTTGGCTTTGCAATGCACGGAAATTATGGGCTAATAATCGCTTATCAAGAGGAAATTGAACAGGTAAGGAAAATAATTCGAAATAATTTTGTTTGAAATTTAAAGACATAATCAAACTCACAAAAGAATCATATAGTTGGGGGATTATCAAAAATATAGGTTAAGTGGACTTACTAAGGACTTTTGTTGGGTTGCATTTTTTGTCAATGCAAAAAATATAACCCAACCTAAAAAACAGACAAAAACAACTAAACGGTGAAGCTTTCGCCACAGCCACAGCTACCACTCTCATTAGGATTGGAGAATTTAAAGCCTTCACTGAGTCCTTCTTTTTGAAAGTCCATTTCTGTACCATCAAGGTAAACAAGGCTTTTAGGGTCAATAATGATTTTCACACCATGGGATTCGAAAATCTCATCATGCTCTTCCATTTCATCAACAAATTCCATTACATACGCCATGCCTGAACAACCGTGCGTTTTAACACCTAGTCGCAAACCAATCCCTTTTCCACGATTGTCCAAAAAAGAACTGACGCGTTCAGCGGCGACTTCCGTTAGTGTAATTGCCATGTGGATACCTTCTGCTTAAAAATTACTGCTTAGACTGAAAATCATCAATAGCTGCTTTAATCGCATCTTCAGCCAACACAGAACAATGCACTTTTACAGGCGGTAATTCCAACTCTTCTGCAATTTCTGTATTTTTGATTTGCTTTGCTTCGTCCAATGTTTTTCCCTTAACCCATTCCGTCAAAAGGCTTGAAGAGGCAATTGCTGAACCACAGCCATACGTTTTGAATTTAGCATCTTTAATAATGCCATCTTCGCCAACTTGAATTTGTAATTTCATTACATCGCCACAAGCAGGTGCACCGACCATTCCTGTGCCAATGTTTTTCGCATCTTTATCTAACATGCCAACATTGCGTGGATTCTCATAATGATCAATTACTTTATTTCCATAAGCCATTTTGCTTACCTCTTTACTATTTAGCTTTTAAATTTATATTCTCGCAGAGTACTCAAAAGAATTTTCTCTGCATTAATCTATATTAATGGGCAGCCCATTCAACACTGCTTAGATCAATACCTTCTTTATACATATCCCATAACGGTGATAAAGAGCGTAGTTTTTCGACCGCTTTGCGTGTTTCTGAGACGGCGTGATCAACTTCTGCTTCAGTAGAAAAACGTCCTAATGTGAAGCGTAATGAGCTATGTGCTAACTCATCACTACGCCCTAATGCACGCAAAACATAACTTGGCTCTAAGCTGGCACTGGTACAAGCTGATCCTGATGAAACCGCTAAATCTTTTAGCGCCATCATCAAGCTTTCACCTTCTACGTGGTTAAAACTAATGTTTAGATTGCCTGCAATGCGATGATCTAGATCACCGTTAACATACACTTCTTCCATATCTGAAAAGCCATCGTACAAACGGGTGCGCAAGGTTAACAGCCGTTCATTATCTTTCGCCATTTCTTCTTTAGCTAAACGGAACGCTTCACCC
>JAGLDT010000136.1 GCA_023145485.1 Cocleimonas sp.
GAACGCATACCACGCTCATGACCACCGCCGTGCATCTGTGCTTCAATACGAATACGTGGTTTGCGACGCACATACAGCGCCCCCATGCCTTTAGGACCGTAGATCTTATGAGCAGAAAAGCTCATTAAATCAACTTTCATGGTCTCTATATCAATCGGCACTTTGCCTGCACTTTGCGCCGCATCGACATGGAAGATAATTTTATTTTCACGACAAATTTCACCAATCGCGGCAATATCTTGAATCACACCTGTTTCATTATTGACATGCATAATCGAGACAACGGTCGTATCATCTTTAATAGCCGCTTTAAAAACATCCAGATCAAGTAATCCATTATCCATTGGGTCAAGGTAAGTGACCTCATAACCTTCCCGTTCAAGCTGACGACAGGTATCTAGTACCGCTTTATGCTCCGTTTTCATGGTAATAATATGTTGACCACGACGTTTATTAAAATGCGCAGCACCTTTAATGGCTAAATTATCTGACTCTGTTGCACCGCTAGTCCAAACAATTTCACGTGAATCGGCATTAATCAAAGCAGCTACATTAGCGCGCGCTTCTGTTACTGCATCATCACTTGCCCAACCAAAGGAATGACTACGTGATGCAGGATTACCAAATATTCCTGTTGGCGTCAGGTACTGCATCATTTTCTCTGCAACACGCGGATCAACAGGCGTTGTCGCAGAGTAATCTAGGTAAATTGGGGTTTGAAGTTCGCTCATAATGCGCAATCCTTGTAAATAGTATGCTTGCTAATATTTTAACTTTTTGCTGACTATTCTAAATGATATAAACTATTTAGAATTAAGCTCTGGTGGTCTTGGAGACCATTTCTATTACGTCTTCTTTTTTCTTGCGTTGACGCGCTGCAACTTCAATCACTTCTGCACGAGACATCATTTCTTCTAGCGAAATATCATCCAAAAATGTCTGAATACGAGTACTTAAATCCATCCAAAGATCATGTGTTAAGCAATGTCCATCTTTAGTACAATTGCCTTTTCCCGCGCATTTTGAAAGATCAACATTTTCATCCACCGCCATAATAATTTGAGACATAGCAATTTCAGAAGGCGCACGGCTTAAACGATAGCCACCACCTGGCCCACGCATACTGGTTACCAGTCCTTGGCGACGTAATTTAGAAAAGAGTTGTTCAAGATAAGAGAGTGAAATATCCTGACGCTCTGAAATTTCAGCTAGCGAAACAGGCTTTTCTTTACAATGCAGGGAGATATCCAGCATAGCGGTAACAGCGTAACGACCTTTAGTTGTTAATTTCATAGATGGCTCCATAGCAGTATAAAGACTCAGGTATTATTGTATTCTGAGTCCAAGTATTTTCACTATGAATCGCACACGTTGCTATAGCCCATAGTAGAGATACTTTTTTCAGCCAAACACTGATACTGTTTGTTTATCAGTGTTTGCTAATGCTGTGGATAGTAAAATACCTGACAAGAACAGTCAAGTATTACTGCAATTTATTTTGTTATTTTTTTCTGCATCCTTACCATCAAAACCCTCGGCTTCAATTTGAGGCAAGGGATCAAGATCTAAATCGCCTCCTATATGCCGTATTTGTATGCACATCTTATCCATCCGTTGATCCATTTTATGAATATGATCTAGCATTTTATTGACCGTACTTGCAACAGGATCAGGCATGTCCTCGGTTGCACCATAGGCGTCAAAACCCATTTTTTTCGCCACTGCAGCACGATTTTTCTGTTTTTTTGAACGCCGCACAACTTCACGACCAGGCACTCCAACAACGGTTGTATTCTCATGCACTTCTTTTACAACCACGGCATTAGAACCAATACGCGCATCATCATTAATCATTATTGGTCCAAGAATTTTAGCACCTGCACCAACAACAACATTATTACCTAAAGTCGGATGACGCTTTCCCGCCTTCCAACTTGTACCACCTAACGTCACACCATGATATAAGGTACAGTCATTACCAATTTCGGCCGTTTCGCCAATTACAACGCCCATCCCATGATCAATAAAAAAACGTTGCCCAATGACTGCACCCGGGTGAATTTCTATTCCTGTGAATAAACGAGCGACATTTGATAGCACTCTTGCTAGCCATTTCAAACCTTTACCCCATAAAGCATGGGAAATACGATGAAAAATGATGGCATGAACACCAGGGTAGGTGGTTAACACTTCAAATGTATTGCGCGCAGCGGGGTCACGATCAAACACACAAGAAATATCTTCTTTAATTTGTGAAAACATGATTTAACTCTGAAATGGGGGTAGGAGAGGCAAATATTTAAACACAAATTGCAGAAAGAGGGAAATTGGAATTTAATCTAGCGTTATATCAGAAAATGCTATTAGTTTTTAATTAACGATATTCCAACAAACGAAAACGGGCTTTAGCTAAACCACCATCACCTTTTCCGCTTAAATAAACACCCGCTTTAAAATAGTTTTTGGTACCTTTCCATAAGGCCAGTGACTGTTTTGCTTTAAGCTTCCAATCAGACCACACCTCTAGGTTACCGTTGGAAACTTTAATACTATAGCGACTGAAATTTTTTCCTTGTCGCTTCCCTAAGTCGGCATAGCGAATACCATTATGATAAGGGCTTGCTCTAAGAATCGCCCAGACATGGTTTTTGATACCACGATGACTTCTCAACCATGTTATGCGTAACGGAGGATAGCTTGGTTTGACCGCATGAATTTGTAGTAATGTAATTTGATCTAAACCTTTAGGATTAGATAAATGAATTTCGGCATTCAATATTTTAGGCGCGGGGGTATAAACCGACCAATCTTCAGGACCTAAACGTAATTCAGCGCGTACTATTGGACCGTGAGATGCTTTTTTCACCTTGAACGTCATGTAACGTCCATTTTCCAAATAGAAGTAGGGCTTAGCTCTACCTTGAAAACGACCATATCCAATACGAATTTTATCTTTCGGAAACTGTAATTTTGCCTTGCCTAACACATTTCGAAACACAGGGTTTTTATAAGGAGAATCATACGCCATTAAATTCAGAGGAAAGAAAAAGACTCCTCCTATCATGGACAATAGTAAAAATTTGGCACTCTTTATCATCAATCTTTCTCCTTTTAACATACTAAGCCTAGTACTCAGTCAACCTATATTTGCTAAGGTACTTTCTTCGCGCCTTACAACAAATTATTTTCTACTGACGATAAAGTAATATCACAATAAATAATGATAAAAGGTTTAAAATATACGATAAAAAATCAATTTAGCGGAATGTTTTTTATAAATAGAACTTACCCGCTGTAGCAACAATTGTAGTCACTAAACCAATGCTCAGGTTAATACCAACCAGTAAGCGAATCTGTCCTAACGCTTTAGCACCATCAACCCAACGCTCCTCTGCTACTGCTTGTTTTAATTTTTTATAGGGAGCAAAAAACACATGTAAAAAAATCAGCATCATAATAACTCCCAAGCCCAGCATAATATGCATGAAAACGGGTATTTGAGGATATAAACTAAGCATCCATAAACCGCTGACTAAGACTAATACAATAGAAATCCATACCCATAGAAAAAACCGTTTAAACGTTGCAACCCACAATGATAAACGCTGGGGTGGCTCTAGCACTTCAACAATAGCGGGGCGCAATGCTTGATGGGCAAAAAACATTCCACCGACCCAAACAATAATACCTAGAATATGAACGGATAGTGCGACAGATAATGGGTTAAACATAATTAAATCTCATTTGACTAAGGAAGTTCCTAATTTTAAAAAAAGGCGATAAGTTCATTATGCTCCATCTCCACAGCAAGAGCAGTTTCTATCTCGCTTTAATTTAATTTCACGAAAGAGCATCTCCTTAGCATCATGAATTAATAAACGCCCCATTAATGTCGGCAAACCTAATAAACATTTAATTGCTTCAGTTGCTTGAATCGAGCCAATAATACCTGCAACAGGTGCAAGAACGCCATTAGTACTACAAGTATCCGCAATCTCAGAGGCATAACTATAAAGACATTGGTAGCAAGGTGATGTTGCGTCACGACTATCATACACACTAACCTGTCCCTCCATGCGAATCACTGCTCCTGAAACCAGTGGTATTTTATTCTCAAAACAGGCTTTATTAATAGCAAAGCGAGTACTGAAATTATCACTGCAATCGAGTACTAAGTCATACTTTTGAATAATTTTTAATAGCGTTTTCTCATCAAATCTTTCAGGGAGTTTTATGACATTAATATCAGGGTTAATATGATGAATCCCTTGTGTGGCAGAGTCAACTTTTGATAAGCCAATGGTCTCATTGGTATGGATAATTTGACGTTGTAAATTACTCAGCTCCACCGTATCAAAATCACAAATCCCAAGCGTACCGATACCAGCCGAAGCAAGGTACAGAGCGACAGGAGAGCCTAACCCCCCCATCCCGATAATAAGAACGTTAGAATCTAATAATTTTTGTTGCCCTTGAATGTCAATATCAGGCAAGAGAATTTGGCGACTATAGCGTAGTAGTTGTGAATCATTCATGTTTTAACCACCTCTTATTAAGAAGGTATTCCACCACCTAAACACTCTGGAGACTCCATTGTCTTCCCTGCTTTTTCAAAATACTCATCGGGTGTCATGGTATGCAAAGAAAGTGCATGAATACCCCCTGAAAGCTCCTCAGCTAACGCCTCATTAATCATACGATGGCGGGCAATTAACATTTTCCCTTCAAATGCCTTACTAACAGCAATAACCTTAAAGTGTGACTCTGAATCAAGTGGCACATTGTGCATATGGGTTTCATTAATAATATCTAACACGTCTGGCTCAAGCGCAATGGTCAATTTTGATTGGATAATAGCTTGCATCGTCATTTTTTAATTCCTATTCATTTTTACAGATAATCTAGTATTCAGCCAACCCTATATTGGCCAAGTACAAGGGATGAGCGATTATATCGGAATTAACGAAAAAAAGAATAGTCACATACAGTCACCTTCCAATAGCCTTGCATCCCTCAATGAAAGTAGTTGTTTAATATTCACCCTATGAAATAACCAAAAGCTTTGTTACGATTGCGCATTAGAGTCGACCAGACAATCGCGCTTTTATTATCTCTGCTTGCAGGGTGTGATAAAAGGGAGGAAAGTCCGGGCTCCATAGGGTAGGACGCCAGATAACGTCTGGACAGCGCAAGCTGATGGCAAGTGCAGCAGAGAGAAGACCGCCTTTTATTTAGCTTTGTAAAAAGTTAGATCAGAGGTAAGGGTGAAAGGGTGCGGTAAGAGCGCACCGCACAGCTGGTAACAGTTTGTGGCAAGGTAAACCCCGTCCGGAGCAAGATCAAATAGGAATACATTGGCGCGACCCGCGTTGTATTCGGGTAGATTGCTTGAGTTCTATGGTGACATAGTTCCAGATGAATGATTGTCCATGACAGAACCCGGCTTATCGGTCGACTCTTCTTTAATTTCATTAAAAACTTTGCACTAATACACTTTTAATAGTGATTTATTTGTATTAAATTAAATCAGACACCCTGCCAATATAATCCCATTTATTTTACCGATATTTTCACTCTAAAAATTGTCCTTTGATCGCTTAGTCTTCATAGTTAAACTTAAAGTAACTTATTAAGTTCTGTTTTTAGTCATTTGTAAGCAAGACAAGTTCTTATTTTGTTCATGTTAATTATTAACACCTTTCATCTAAGTAACTGTCTTGTATAGAAAATCACCGTCATTAGAGATAGACCTGTGGGGTATTGAGGTCTATAATTAATCATAGTGGTAGATTGCGGGAAAAGATGGTGTTAATTCTCCTGACTTTAATATCAAACAGGGTCTGATGTAATAGATGTTCCATGAAGTTTCCAATTTGAAGATGGAATATTCAATAAGTTGAGTAGTTAGCTGAGGCTCAGAATAATTTAGAAATTAACGGTGTGTTAAGTCAAATTTCTTTATGAATAAGGGCAAAAGAATATGAGCAATTCATCATTATTAAAGTTTCAACACACAACCGTTTTACTTTATGAGGCAGTAGAGGCACTCGCCGTTAAAAGTAATGGCTTCTACATCGACGCAACCTTTGGCCGAGGAGGTCATGCAAGCTTAGTTATCGCTCAACTGAATACTGATGGATGCTTGCTGTTGATTGATAAAGACCCTCAGGCAATAGCATACGCTAATAAGAAATACGCTGATGATCCGCGTATATTGGTTTGGCAGGGCTCCTTTAAAGACTTTCCGCTTGCTATAGAACAGTTAGAAATTAGAAGGAAACCAGATGGTTTATTACTTGACCTAGGTGTTTCATCACCACAACTAGATGATGCTTCACGTGGTTTTAGTTTTCAACGAGATGGTGCGCTCGACATGCGCATGAATCCTGATGCTGATGAAAGTGCAGCAGAGTGGCTAAATGTTGCTGAAGAAAAAGAAATTGCGAATGTATTATGGCAATTTGGAGAAGAACGTTTTTCACGCAGAATAGCGACGGCCATTATAAGAGAAAGAGCAATATCACCAATAGAAACAACCTTGCGCTTAGCCTCTATTGTGGCAAATGCAGTCCCTAAGTCAAAACAGAAAAAAGGCAAAAATCCAGCAACAAAAAGTTTTCAGGCAATCCGTATCTTTATTAATAAAGAATTGGAGGACTTAGAGCAGTGTTTACAGCAAACAATAGCATCATTAGCAAAGCATGGTCGACTCGTCGTAATTAGCTTTCATTCGCTGGAAGATCGTATGGTTAAACGATTTTTGAAGGATAAATCCACTCAGCCCAAACTGCCACGCGGGTTACCTGTTATGGATAATCAGATGGAAGAACTTATGGGAGAAGAGTTTTCCGTTACTTATAAAGTAATTGGAAAACCAGTAAAAGCATCACAGCAGGAGATAGAAAGAAATACACGTTCTCGTAGTGCCATTATGAGAACGGGAGAAAAAATAAAGTGATCGCAATACAGAGTAAGGATGCACCTAAGTGGCAACTCGGTTTGCTATTCCTGTTATTTGTAGCCGTTATTGTCGTCGCGATTATGGTTGTCATGCACCGCCATCAATCACGAGGATTATTTGTTCAGTCTCAAAAATTGACTAAACAACATAATATTCTAATTGCACAATGGAGCCGTTTAAAGCTAGAACAAGGCGTAGTGCTGAATGAGATTTATGTCGAACGTAGAGCGCGAAGAGACTTAGGAATGAGTATCCCAAAAGCTAAAAATATTAAAATGGTGAAAGAATAATGAGAAGATCAAAAGCATCCAATCTGTTGCCTCCTGTGTACAGGGGGCGTCGTTTTGCGTTGCTTATTATCTTATTGTCACTAATTTGCGTATTGTTATTACGAGCTGGATATCTGGAAATTTTTCAACAGCAATGGCTACAAAAACAGGCTGATAAACGACAGATGCGCGTTGTTTCCATCCCTCCTTATAGAGGCATGATTGTTGACCGCAATGAGGAATCGTTAGCTATAAGCTCCCCTGTTGTTTCTGTTTGGTGTAATCCTAGGAAATTACGTCGTATTCGTAACAGTTTGTTAAAAGGAACTGAAAGTACCGATGAAAGTGATGCTTTACTAGCTAAAGCACGCTTAGATGAGATGGATATAGGGTTACAAAAAGTAGCTGACTATTTGCAGATAGATTCATCTAAGCTACAAAAAAAAATAGATAAAAATAAAACCAAACAATTTATCTATTTAGCACGACAAATTCCACCTGAAATTTCAGAAGATATTGCCAACTTAAACTTACCTGCGATTAGCAGTACCTCTGAATATCGACGATTTTACCCAATGGGTGAGGCATTATCACATGTTATTGGCTTTACCAATATTGATGATAAAGGTGTTGAAGGCATAGAAAGCTCTAGGAACCAGATGTTAGCAGGTGAATCTGGAAAGAAACGGGTAGTTCGCGATGGGCGTGGTCGTCTAATTGAGAATATTGAACAAATTAAAGAAATGAAACCAGGTCAACAAGTAACACTAAGTATTGATAAACGTATCCAGTTCCAAACTTACAAAGAGTTGAAAAATACAGTTTATCAATTAAATGCCAAAGCAGGCTCAGTAGTAGTTCTTGATGCACATACTGGTGAAATTTTAGCAATGGCAAATATGCCAGGATTTAACCCAAATGTTCGCTCAGAGTTAAAGCCTTATCGCTACCGTAACCGTGCCGTTATGGATACTTTTGAACCTGGCTCTACGATTAAACCGTTTACAATAGCGGCCGCATTAGAAGAACGTGTTATTGGATCAAATGTGCAAATAGATACTTCCCCAGGTTACATGAAGATGGGAAAGACGAAGATTCGTGACCCTATTAACTATGGCTCCATGTCTTTGGATAGAATACTGGCTAAATCAAGCAATGTTGGTGCAAGTAAAGTTGCCTTATTAATGAAGGCTAGCGGACAATGGAAGTTTCTAAGTCGCATTGGTTTTGGCCGACGACCGAACGCAGGTTTCCCTAATGAATCAGAGGGGAAACTGTCTTATTATGATAAATGGGTGCGCGTAGATCGCGCTTCTCTTGGTTATGGGTATGGCATTTCTACTAGTTTATTGCAACTTGCTCATGCTTATACCGTGTTTGCAACGGGCGGGATACTCTACCCGACCACCATTTTCAAAAGGGATCAGGCGGTAGCAGGGCAACGTATTATGAAAGAAGCCAATGCTAAAGCAGTATTAAGAATGCTAGGGGCTGTCGTAAAGAAAAACGCAACGGGAAAAAATGCCAGTATTGATGGCTATCATGTTGCAGGAAAAACAGGAACAGCCTACAAGTTCATGAATAAACGCTATCGCAAGGATAAAAAAATAGTGAGTTTTGTGGGCATTGCTCCCGCCTCAAATCCTCGCATTGTTGTGGCGGTTATGATTAATGAGCCTAAGGTAAAAAGGGCAACAGGCGGTCGGTTAGCTGCACCTGTTTTTTCTAAGATTATGGCCAGTGCATTGAGAATATTAGATATCCCACCTGATAATTTACCCGCATCAAAGGGAGCGTCATGATAATACATTCCCTACAGTACTTATTAGAGGATATTGTTACAAAAATTCCTACTGATCTGCAAATAAAAGGAATAACCTTAGATAGTCGTGAAATTAAAGCAGGCATGTTATTTGTCGCTTTAAAAGGAACTCAAACTCATGGTTTGCAATATGCTCTCAAAGCACAACAACAAGGTGCTGTTGCAGTAATTTGGGAGTCTGATCTTAATTTGGAAAAACATAAGCAGGAAAAATCTAGCTTGTTAAATAGCCTGCGTATTCCCACAATAGAAATAAAAGAGTTAGCCACTCAGCTAGGCAGAATTGCAACACGTTATTACCAAATACAAGATCATAACGGGCAAATAAAACCAAACTATGGTTTGAAGGTTATTGGAGTAACAGGCACTGATGGTAAAACAACGGTAACTCATTTTATTGCGCAAGCAATGAATGTATTAGTTGCAGATAAAACGGCAGTTATTGGAACACTCGGAATTGGTCTTACCAATAAATTACAAACAACCACGCACACAACGCCAGATGTATTAACAGTGCATAAAACATTACGTCAACTCGCTGATAATGGTATTGAGGTTGTTGCGATGGAAGTTTCTTCTCATGCTTTAGATCAAGCTCGCGTCAATGATGTTAAATTTGATATTGCAATCTTAACGAATCTAACTCGTGATCACCTTGATTATCACGGTACAGTTGAAAACTACGCCAAGGCAAAAGAAAAGCTATTTCTTCGCCCCGAAGTAAATAGTGTCATATTAAACCAAAATGATGCTTTCAGCCTGCAGATTATCAATAAGCTAACTCATCCTAATGACAACAAGACTAATAACAGCAAAGCATGTTTTCGCTATTGGGTGAAATCTGATGCTTCAGATAGTAATGCTGAGTTAGTTGCTCAAGATACCCGCTTTACACAACAAGGAATTGAAGCACAGGTATCCTTTGCTGGCCAACAAGGCCTGTTAAAAGTAGCCGTTTTAGGCTGGTTTAATCTCAGTAATTTATTAGCGACCTTAGCTACAATGCTGGCTTTAGATGTAAAATTTTCTGATGCACTTACCGCATTAAGTCAGGTTAAAACAGTTCCAGGGCGAATGGAAACCATCGATTCAAGCAATATGCTGGTGGTGGTCGATTATGCGCATACCCCAGGCGCTCTAAAATCTGTATTAAGCGCTTTGCGCAGTCATGCGAAAAAACATCTTATTTGCGTATTTGGTTGTGGTGGTGACCGTGATAAAGGCAAGCGACCTTTAATGGCGGAAATTGCCGAGCAAGGTGCAGATAGCGTCATTGTTACTGATGACAACCCTCGTACTGAAGATTCTAAAGGCATTATGAATGATATCGTAGCAGGATTTAAACACCCTGAAAATATAATGATTGAACATAATCGTGCTAAAGCAATTCGCCAAGCAATTCATCATGCACAGGCGGGCGATGTCGTCTTAATCGCAGGAAAAGGGCATGAACAGGTGCAAATTTTTGCTCATAAAACAGAACGTTTTGATGACCGACAGCAAGCATCACAGGCATTGCAGGAGCTAATAACATGACGTGGCTACGGCTTTCAGAGATAGCAAAGATGACAGGGGGAGTGTTGCACGGTGAAGACCGACAGGTTAATTCTGTTTCTACTGACTCCAGAACAATACAACATGACCAGCTCTTTATTGCATTAGTCGGAGAGAACTTTGACGCGCATGATTTCGTCGCCTCAATAGAAAATAAAGCAGCTGCCGTTTTTGTGCATAAAAAAATGGATTGTGATATACCACAAATTATTGTTAAGGATACCCTAAAAAGCTTAGGTGTTTTTTCAGCCGTTTGGCGTCAGCAGTTTGTTAAACCAATCATTGGTCTAACGGGTAGCAATGGAAAAACAACAGTAAAGGAAATGTTAGCAACTATTCTTGCTATTAAAGGCAATGTAATGGCAACCTTTGGCAATCTCAACAACGATATCGGAATGCCTCTGACCTTATTAAGACTACGCGATGATATGGATTATGCCGTAATCGAAATGGGTGCTAATCATTTTGATGAAATCAATTATTTAAGTCAGATTGCGCAACCTGATATCGCTATTTTAAATAATGCGGGGGCAGCACATTTAGAAGGCTTTGGTAATATAGAAGGTGTTTCACGCGCTAAAGCTGAAATTTTTAATGGCTTAAATCAAAAGGGCATTGCAGTAATCAATGCCGATGATCAGTATGCTGATTATTGGTTAGCGTGTAATAAAGGAAGAAAGACCATTACATTTGGTTTTAGTGGTCAAGCTGATATAAAAGGCAAGCTAAGTCATGACGGTTTATTGATTCAAATAGCAAATCAAAAACAGTTAGTTAAACTGACACTATTAGGACATCATAATGCCATGAATGCATTAGCTGCTAGTGCCGCAGCTATGGCAATAGGCTTAGATTTAACAACGATCAAACAAGGATTAGAAAGTTTGCATCCCGTAAAAGGGCGACTAGCCCCTATAGCAGGGATTCAAGGTATCCAAATTATTGATGATACTTACAATGCTAATCCAGATTCTGCCCGTGCTGCTATCGATGTATTAGCAGAACAAAAAGAAAGTAAACGAATTTTAGTACTAGGTGATATGGCTGAACTAGGTGACAACACAACTCAACTACATGCTGATATTGGTTTATATGCTAAGACAAAAGGAATTGAAACGCTTTATTGTCTTGGTCCTCACAGTCAATATGCTTGTGAAAAATTCACAAAAAATGGATTTAGCTTCGACTCTATGGAACCATTACTAGCTACATTGCAACAGTCAATAGAGCAAACGCTAAACGCACAACAATCAACTGGAGATCAGCAAAGAGTGGCAATATTGGTTAAAGGTTCAAGATCAATGAAAATGGAGCGTGTGATAGAGGTATTAAGTCACCAATATCAAAAAACGCATTGTACTAATGTGCACAATCAGGATAATACGATGGAGGTTTCGCTATGCTAGTAGCACTTGCTGGATGGTTATCAGAATCCTATAGCTTTTTTAACGTTTTTCAGTATATTACCCTTCGTTCAATTTTAGCTGTACTGACCGCATTAGGCATCTCAATGTTATTGGGCCCTTTAATGATTCGTCGCTTAACAGAATTGAAAATTGGTCAAAGTATTCGTGATGATGGCCCTCAATCTCATCTTGTTAAAGCAGGTACACCAACAATGGGTGGGGCATTGATTTTGCTAGCAATTGCCGTATCCACCCTACTATGGGGGGATTTAAGCAATCATTATATTTGGATTGTGCTATTTGTAACCCTTGGTTCTGGTCTAGTCGGTGGAATTGATGATTATATCAAACTAAAATATGGCAACAGTAAAGGCCTATCAGCAAAAATGAAGTATTTAAGCCTATCACTAATTGCTTTTATTGCTGCAACCATCTTGTTTATTACTGCTAACAGTACGGTGGAAACAACACTTTACTTTCCAATTGTTAAAGACTGGTTTTGGGATATGGGATGGCTCTTTATTCCATGGACTTATCTCGTCATTGTTGGCAGTAGTAATGCGGTAAACTTAACCGATGGTTTGGATGGACTAGCCATTATGCCAACCATTATGGTAGCAGCAGCATTAGGTGTTTTTGCCTATTTAACAGGCAATATCGTTTTTTCAGGTTATTTAGGGATTCCTTATGTGCATAATGTTGGAGAAATTACCATATTTTGTGGCACTATTTTTGGTGCAGGGTTAGGATTTTTATGGTTTAACACCTATCCTGCCCAAGTTTTCATGGGAGATGTCGGTGCGTTAGCATTGGGCGCAGCATTAGGCATTATTGCTGTTGTGATACGTCAAGAAATTGTACTTGCTATCATGGGCGGTATTTTTGTTATGGAGGCCGTATCCGTTATTTTACAAGTAGCATCGTTTAAAATGACGGGACGACGTATTTTTAGAATGGCCCCCATACATCACCATTTTGAATTAAAAGGCTGGGCAGAGCCAAAAGTCATTGTCCGCTTTTGGATTATCACCATTGTTTTAGTATTAATTGGCTTAGCCACCTTAAAAGTACGTTAACCCCCCTCTTTACTTCATCATTATGAAATTTATACTTGAGTATTTGCAAAGAATTTAAATGACAATATTGCAACGCATAAAACACACGCATGAAAATGCTCAAAAAAAAAGAACAAACTGGGATAGCCTAGTTGTTGGCTTAGGTGCTACGGGTTTATCAGTTGTGCGCTATTTAGCGGATAAAAAACAAAATTTTGCAGTAACTGATAGCCGATGTTCTCCACCAAGAAAAATGGAGTTAACAACACATTATGCTCAAGTACCTTATTATTTTGGTCATTTTGACCAAAAGGTATTTTTAAAAGCAAAACAACTCATTGTTAACCCAGGTATTGCCCTTACAACAACTGAAATACAACAAGCAAAAGAAAAGGGTGCGGACGTTATTGGTGATATAGAGCTATTTTCAGGTGAGGCAAAAGCGCCCATCATTGCAATCACTGGATCGAATGGAAAGACAACAGTCACAACCCTATTACAGTTAATGGCTGAACGATCAAACATTACGGCACAAACAGGTGGCAATATTGGTACACCCGCACTGGATTTATTAATTGCAGATAATGCGACAAAAACTGAACTGTATATTCTAGAGCTATCCAGTTTTCAATTGGAAACAACCCGCTCACTAAAGACAATCACTGCCGTTGTACTTAATATTAGCGAAGACCACCTGGATCGTTATGACGGTATTGAGCATTACGCTGCAACAAAAGGAAGTATTTATAACAATTGTGAGTATCGATTAGTAAATCGAGATGATACGGTTGCAATGGCATTGGCAAAAGGAAAAGAAAGTTTGTCCTTTGGTTTAGATAAGCCTGATAATGGTCATTACGGTTTACGCCAAAGAGGCAATAAAACATGGCTAGCCAAAGGTAACCAATATCTATTACCCGTTGATAAAATGAAACTGGCAGGAAAGCATAATCAGGCAAATGCCTTAGCGGCATTAGCAATGGGTGAGCTTGCAGGTTTAAAACAATCTGCCATGCTAGAAATACTCACAGAATATGCAGGTATGGAACACCGCACGCAATGGGTCGCAAAAATAAATCAAGTTGACTGGTATAACGACTCTAAAGGAACCAATGTTGGTGCAACACTCGCTGCACTTGAAGGGCTAGATGGCTCAATTGTATTGATTTTAGGGGGACAAGGAAAAGGAGCCGATTTTTCACCATTAAAAAATGCTGTAAAGAATAATGCACGCGCTGTCATCCTAATAGGCGAAGATGCTGATTTAATTTCAACCGTATTAGGCGCTGTTGCACCTGAAGTACGTGCAAGCACTATGGCGCAAGCCGTAAAGCTTGCCGCAACATTAGCAAAAACAGGAGACAAAGTCTTACTGTCCCCTGCCTGTGCAAGCTTTGATATGTTTGAAAATTATCAAACACGTGGTTATGAATTTATTAATTGTGTTAACGCCTATCAGAAACAACAGGAGGATTTATCTCAATAATGCAGTCATTATCAAAATACAATCCTTTGATCGATTTTCAGCCTGACTGGGAACGTTATGTTGATCGTGAACTACTCATTGCATTATTTATACTAGTAGGGCTGGGTTTTGTAGTGATGGTCTCAGCCTCGGTTGCTGTCGCAGAAAAAACCTATGATAATGCTTATTATTTTTTGAATAGACAGTTTGTTTTTTTAGTATTAGGGACTGTTGCCGCGATTGCTATTTATCAGATAAGGACATTATTTTGGCAAAATCTAGGTGCTAAATTGTTACCCGTTATTGTGTTTTTACTAATTCTAGTCTTAATTCCCGGTATTGGCAAAGAGGTTAATGGTAGTTATCGATGGTTTAGTTTTGCTGGCTTTAGTTTGCAGGTTTCAGAATTTGCAAAACTAAGTATGATTGTCTATATGTCAGGCTATTTATTACGCCATGGAAAAAATTTAGCACAGTCCCCCTCATGGAAACCATTAATTGTCCCCTTGATGGTATTAGCATTAGTAGACTCCTTACTAATGCTGGAGCCAGATTTTGGTAGTACTGTTGTCGTAACAGCAACGGCTGTTGCCATGTTATTTTTAGGCGGGGTAAAATTATCACGCATAGCCGTATTAATTGGCGTTGTCATAGCTATTGCGATACCACTCGTGCTGATGGGGTATCGTGGCGCACGAATTGCTGCTTATTTTGACCCTTGGGCAAATGCTTCAGG
Organism: Cocleimonas sp.; assembly: GCA_023145485.1. Taxonomy (GTDB): domain Bacteria; phylum Pseudomonadota; class Gammaproteobacteria; order Thiotrichales; family Thiotrichaceae; genus JAGLBW01. Next base: position 15,269 of record JAGLDT010000136.1, read on the forward strand.
AAAGGCATACCAAACCGTTCATGCACTCATGGCGGTGGGTGATGGTGGCTGGTTTGGTGCAGGTTTAGGGGGCGGTGTACAAAAACTATTTTATTTACCAGAAGCACATAATGACTTTGTGTTTGCCGTACTAGCAGAAGAATTTGGCTTTATTGGTATTGTAGTAACTCTATTACTTTTTGCTTGGATTGTACAACGTGCTTTTGTGATTGGATTTAATGCAGATAAAGCAAAGTTGCATTTTGCCGCCTATATTGCATATGGAATTGGTTTTTGGATCGGTTTTCAGTCCTTATTTCATATTGGTGTAAATTTAGCACTATTACCCCCAAAAGGACTAACATTGCCACTGATTAGTTATGGCGGTAGTAGTATCCTTGCGACCCTGATGGCAATGGCATTTTTAATGCGTGTCCATCGTGATACACAAATAGCCTTATTTGGTTTATCGCCACGTGAATTAGCTAAACAAAAACAACGGAAAACGTCAGTAAAAAAGAAATCAGTCAAGCGCGCGCCCGTAAAAAAGATAGTAAAGAAGCGTCGTAGCGCAGTGACTCGTAAAAAATAGTTCTAAACTCGTAATTTAATGAAATGTTAGGAAAAAGAAAAAATATGTCAGATAAGCGACCCATATTAGTGACAGCAGGAGGAACTGGTGGACATGTTTACCCTGGTCTAGCTGTGGCACGCGCGCTTATTAAGCAAGACATTCCTATTGTTTGGATGGGAACACATAAAGGCTTAGAGGCTCGCGTCATTCCAGCCGCAGGAATTGAAATGGCATGGTTGGATGTCAATGGTTTACGAGGGAAAGGGCTAATCACCGTATTAGCCGCACCCATAAAATTAGTTCGAGCCTTGTTTCAATCAATTCAAATTATGCGTAAGCACCGTCCCGTTGCGGTATTAGGCATGGGAGGGTTTGTTGCAGGCCCTGGTGGTTTAGTAGCATCGCTAATGGGTATACCCGTTGTTATCCATGAGCAGAATGCCGTTGCAGGTTTAACCAATAAACTATTAAGTCGATTTAGTAAAAAGATATTAGAAGGCTTTCCACAAACTTTTAATAAAGGCACTACAATAAAACAAGATAAAATCATTGCAGTGGGTAATCCTGTCAGAAAAGATATTAGTGAGATTATTTCACCTGATCAACGCTTAGCAGAACGAAAAGGTGTCATTCGCTTATTGATTATAGGAGGCAGTCTTGGAGCACAAGCTCTCAATGAAACCGTACCGTTAGCGTTATCTATTTTAGACAAAAAGAGCCGACCTGAAGTGCGTCATCAAGCAGGCAAAGGTAAAGATCAAACAACTCAAGCTGATTATAAGTCGGCGGGAGTGGATGCAACCGTTACTCCTTTTATTGAAGATATGGCAGAAGCTTACCAATGGGCTGACTTGATTATTTGTAGAGCAGGCGCATTAACCATTGCAGAGGTTGCAGCGACAGGTTTAGCCTCTATTTTAGTCCCTTACCCTTACGCAGTTGATGATCACCAAACAGCCAACGCTGCCTATTTAGCCGATAATGATGCTGCTATTTTAATGCCACAAACAGAATTTAATAAAGAATCAGGCAGCCAAGTATTGCAATCACTCCTAAATAATAGAGACAAATTATTAACAATGAGCATGAAAGCTAGAGCATTGGCAAAACCCAATGCAACCGCAGAAGTTGCTGCAATTTGTGCACAATTAGCAGGCTATCCCTTTGATAAAAATATTGCTAGGGAAAATGGCGAGGAAATAGCATGAGAGCAAAAACGGATCTAGCACGTAAACGCATTAAACATGTCCATTTTGTAGGTATTGGTGGAGCAGGCATGGGGGGGATTGCTGAAGTGATTGCTAATATTGGCTTTTCTGTGAGTGGTTCAGATATTGCAGAAAGCACAATGACACAACGCTTGTCAGGTATTGGTATTACTGTCTATAAAGGTCATGCTACAAAGCATATTCAAGGAGCTAATGTAGTCGTCGTTTCCTCTGCCATTGATGAAGACAACCCTGAAATTATAGCTGCACGGGAAAATAATATTCCTGTTGTACCACGCGCAGAAATGCTGGCTGAAATTATGCGTTTCAGTAATGGTATTGCTGTAGCAGGGACACATGGAAAAACGACCACTACCAGCTTAGTAACCAGTGTATTAGCAGAAGGTGGCTTGGATCCTACGTTTGTTATTGGCGGCAAGCTAAATAGTACTGCCTGTAATTCTAAATTGGGCACAGGTGAGTACTTAGTCGCTGAAGCAGATGAAAGTGATGCCTCCTTTTTATTGCTAAAGCCCATGATTTCCATTGTTACTAATATTGATGCTGATCATTTGTCTACCTATGATGGCGATTTTGAAAAATTAAAAGCAACTTTTGTTGAGTTTTTACATCATTTGCCTTTTTATGGTTTAGCTATTTTATGCGTTGATGATGAACATGTCTGTGATATTTTACCAAAAGTGACACGTACTATCGTGAGTTATGGTATTCACTACCCTGCTGATATTCGAGCAATGGATGTGCGTTACGATGCGACTATGAGTTATTTTACGGTATTACGTGAAGGTAAACATACCTTAGATATTACCTTAAATATGCCAGGTGAACATAATGTACAAAATGCATTAGCTGCGATTGCGGTAGCAACAGAAATAGGCGTAACGGACGAAGCCATCGTTAATGGCTTAAAAAAATTCCAAGGGGTCGGACGACGTTTTGAGTTTCATGGTGATATACAAACCACACAAGGACTGGTGACCTTAGTGGATGACTATGGTCATCATCCAACTGAAATGAAGGCAACCATGCAAGCCGTACGCACCGCATGGCCAGAACGACGTATGGTCGTCCTATTTCAACCCCATCGTTTTACACGTACAAGGGACTTATTTGAAGATTTTTCAATGGTTTTATCAGAGCCTGATGTACTCTTATTGATGGATGTGTATGCGGCCTCAGAAGAGCCGATTGCGGGAGCAGATGGTCGCTCATTAGCGCGTTCAATTCGTAATCGGGGTCAAGTTGATCCTGTCTTTATTGAAAGCGAAGAGGATATTGATGCAATGTTATTAAGCCAGTTGCAAGAGGGTGATGTCTTGTTGACCTTGGGTGCTGGAAATATCGGTGCGATTTCAGCTAATCTTCCCGAGCGGTTGTCAGTACAACAGGAATTACTATGAGCACCATTCAAAATTTTGGGAAAGTGGCAGTATTAATGGGAGGCTGGGCTGCTGAGAGAGAAGTATCACTCAATAGCGGTGCTGCAGTACTTAAAGCACTGCAAACTCAAGGTGTTGATGCCTATGCGGTTGATGCAGACCATAATGTACTAACAACCTTGCAAGAAGGAAAATTTGATCGTGTTTTCAATATTCTACATGGTCGTGGCGGTGAAGACGGTGAGATCCAAGGTGCATTAAATATCTTACAAATCCCTTATACTGGCTGTGGTGTCATGGCATCAGCAATCAGTATGAATAAGCTCATGACGAAACGAATCTGGTCAGGAGCCGACATGCCCACACCCGCTTATGAGATATTGACAAAAGATACTGATTTTATGGCGACTGTTGATAAACTTGGCTTACCCATAATGGTTAAACCAGCCAATGAAGGCTCGAGTATCGGCATGACAAAGGTTCAGCAAGCAGATGAATTACAAACGGCCTACGCAAGTGCGTCTGAATATGATTCATTAGTTCTAGCAGAACAGTGGGTCGATGGCAATGAATACACCATAGCTTTACTCGGTGAAGAAGCACTGCCAGTGATTAAACTCGAAGTACAGAATGATTTTTATGATTACGAGGCTAAATATAAGTCAGATGAAACAAAATATTATTGCCCCTGTGGTTTAAAAAATGAAGAAGAAAAGGAATTACAGGCATTAGCAAAAGTTGCTTTTAAAGCAGTCTCTGCTAATGGTTGGGGGCGCATTGATGTAATGCGTGACCAACAAGGAAAATTTTGGTTAATTGAGGTTAATACTGTTCCTGGAATGACTGATCACTCATTGGTTCCGATGGCGGCTGAAGCAGCTGGAATCAGTTTTGAAGCATTAGTTATCCGTATTTTAAAGACTTCCATTTGATTGTTGGAAATGTGTAAAATGGAATACCAATGAGAAAAAAAAGAGCACAAGTTACAAGAAGATCATCCAGAAAAAAAAGATCTGCTAAAGGTTTTTCTTTGCCAAAAGGAATGCCAATTCGTGGAATTAACTGGAGAGTAATAACCGTATTATCAATTGTTATTCTTCCTTTTCTGATTGTGACAACAATCAGTAGCTGGATACAAAAGCCAGAAAATTTAACCATTCAATCAGTAGAAGTACAGGGTGACCTTAAGTATTTAGACAAAGCCACTTTGCAACCCATTATCAAACCCTTTATGAAAACAAATTTGTATTTATTGGATAAAAAAGGATTAGAAGAGGAGATAGAGTTCAACCATTGGGTTTACTCTGCATCATTGACTAGTATGTGGCCTGATAAATTAGTGATTAAAATACATGAGCAACAACCAATTGCCTTTTGGGGTGAAGACGGTATGGTCAATGAATTTGGCGAAGTCATTGATGTGAGTCTGCCACTGCAACGAAATAAATTACCAATGTTATTCAGCCCTTTCGACAAAGGACGTGAAATGGTTGAAAATTATGTTGAAATTCGAAAATGGATGAAAGAGTTTCCAGTTGATATTGTGGCATTTACAGAAGATAGGCGAGGTTCTTGGTTATTGAAATTAGCAAATGGCATAAAAGTAAAAGTAGGTCGGCAAGAACATGAGCGTCGCTTGCGTCGCTTTATTGTTGGCTATAGTAATCGACTAATCAATCAGGTGAAAAAGATAGATACCGTAGATTTACGCTATACCAATGGTTTTTCTGTTAAATGGATTTAGGGCTCAGTCCTTAATTGGGCTTAAATTTTGCAAGTGCGCAAACAGATTATTAGCGCTAGAAAATGAAAGGAAAAGAAAAAATGTCAGAAAGTGAAGATACAGACATGATTGTTGCCCTTGATATTGGGACATCAAAGGTAGTGGCGCTGATTGGAGAAATATCCAGTGAAGGTCGCCTTGATATTGTAGGCATTGGTAAACATCCTGCACGTGGAATGAAAAAAGGCGTGGTCGTCAATATCGAATCAACCATTGAGTCGATTCAACATGCAGTCGAAGAAGCAGAGTTAATGGCTGGGGTTAATATTAACTCCGTTTATGCAGGCATTGCTGGTAGTCATATTCATAGTCTGAATTCACACGGTATTGTGGCAATTAAAGATCGAGAAGTAAGCGAAGCTGATATGGATCGAGTACTGGATGCAGCAAGAGCAGTTGCAATTCCTGCCGATCAGCGTATTTTGCATGTATTACCACAAGATTTTGTTATTGATAATCAAGAGGGTATTCGCGACCCTGTGGGTATGTCAGGCGTTCGCTTAGAAGCTCGGGTTCATTTGGTTACAGGAGCACAAAGTGCAGCACAAAATATTGTCAAATGTGTAGAGCGCTGTGGTTTAGATGTTGATGACATCATTTTAGAACAGGTTGCCTCAAGCTTTGCTGTTTTGCAAGATGATGAAAGAGAATTAGGCGTGTGTATGGTCGATATTGGTGGCGGAACCAGCGATATTGCTATTTACCTAAATGGTGCAATTCAACACACCGCGGTAATCCCGATAGCAGGTGATCAAGTTACTAATGATATTGCCGTTGCAGTACGTACTCCAACACCTTTTGCTGAAAAATTAAAGATAAATCATGGCTATGCTTTACGACAATTAGCCCCAGAAGATGAAATCATTGAAGTACCGGGTGTGGGCGAACGCGAACCACGTGGTTTGTCTGCACAAACATTGGCATCCGTTATTGAACCACGTTATGAAGAGTTATTTTCACTCATTTTAGCAGAGATAAGACGTAGCGGATTTGAAGACCGTATTGGTGCAGGAATAGTTTTAACAGGCGGGTCCTCAAAGATAATGGGCGCGGTTGATTTAGCCGAAGAAATATTTCATATGCCTGTGCGTATAGGAATGCCACGTAATATTGGTGGCTTAAAAGGTGAAGTAACAAATCCACTACATTCAACAGGGGTTGGCTTATTATTATATGGTGCAGCTCAGCAAGCTCAAGGAGGGCGACGTGGAGGTTATGAACCACGAGTTAGTGGCGACAATTTATGGGAAAGAATAAAGAATTGGTTTAATGGGAATTTATAAAGAACTATTAATGAAATAATCGTTATAAGGTTTTTGAGTGATTAAATAATAGACTTTTTGTATAAAAAGAAAGCAATATCACTTTTTTGGTTAAAAATAGCACAAGTGTTTAAAAACATTTCACTACTATTAGTAAGTTTTATTTGGTAAATTAATATAATAAATTTGTGTATGATTTATTTTTAATAAAACTGGTATATTTTTACTCAAAACGCCATAAAAATAGCTTGATTATTCACCTTAAAAAGACCGCTAGTTTATCCCCCCTTGAAACTAGCAAATAGCAAGAATGCGTGGGTTGATTGTATCGGTCATATAGTAGGCCGAAAACGTAGAATAATATTTAGGAGAAAAGGCATGTTTGAATTAATGGATACGGAGTCTAAAAGCGCCATAATTAAGGTGATAGGCGTCGGCGGTGGTGGTGGAAATGCCGTACAAAATATGGTTGATTGTGGAATTGAAGGTGTTGAATTTATTTGTGCTAATACCGATGCACAGGCATTAGAAGGTTCTGGTGTGAGCACCCTGTTACAACTAGGAAACTCACTAACAAAAGGATTAGGTGCAGGTGCTGATCCAGGCATTGGTCGTGAAGCGGCATTAGAAGATAGAGAACGCATTAAAGAGCTAATTACTGGCACTGATATGTTATTTATTACCGCAGGTATGGGAGGAGGTACAGGAACAGGAGCTGCTCCTGTGGTTGCTGAAATGGCAAAAGAACTCGGTATATTGACCGTTGCAGTGGTTACCAAACCCTTCCCCTTTGAAGGTCCAAAACGGATGTCAGTCGCTGATGAAGGTATTCGTGAGCTAGGAGAATACGTTGACTCTCTTATTACCATTCCAAATGCAAAACTGTTAACCGCATTAGGTAAAAGTGTTACCTTGCTAGATGCTTTTAAAGCAGCTAATGATGTTCTATTAGGAGCAGTACAAGGTATTTCAGAACTCATTACAAGACCTGGCTTAATCAATGTTGACTTTGCAGATGTACGCACCGTCATGAATGAAATGGGTGTCTCAATGATGGGACAAGGATCAGCATCAGGTGAAGAACGAGCAACAAAAGCTGCTCAAGATGCAATTGCGAGTCCATTACTAGACGATGTCAACCTTAAAGGCGCTCAAGGTATTTTGGTTAATATTACTGCTGGGTTGGATATGGGGATCATGGAATTTGAAGAAGTAGGCGCAGCAATTCGTGACTTTGCTTCAGACGAGGCAATCGTGGTCGTTGGAACCGTTATTGATTCAGAAATGAATGATGAAATTCGTGTCACACTGGTTGCGACAGGTCTTGATCGTTTGACTGAACTAAAAGCGGTGCCAAAACCAACAGCAGCACCAGCACCTGAAAAAAAGAAAGCACCTGTTAGTACTTTACGCCCAGTAGAGTTGGAAAAAGTAGCAGTGGGTGATGGACGAACCCCAGGCTATAATGACCGTAGCTCTTCAACTAGCACAAGTAATGGTGAAAACTATCTTGATATACCTGCATTTTTGAGAAATCAAGCAGACTAATAAAAATATAAAAACTTACATCACGTCAAATATGCCGAGCCATAACAGGGTAAGAATAGCCCTGTTGTGGCTTTTTTGTCTTTAAAAATAATAAGAGAATAAATAAATGAAAATTGCAATAGCTGGAACGGGGTATGTCGGCCTTTCTAATGCTGTTCTATTAGCTCAACATAATGAAGTCATAGCGCTGGATATTATGGCTGAAAAAATAGCAATGCTGAATGATAAAAAATCTCCCATTGCTGATGCTGAAATTGAAGATTTTTTACACCATAAACCACTTAATTTTAAAGCAACGCTTGATAAACACGAAGCCTATCAAAATGCTGATTTTATTCTAATTGCTACACCCACTGATTATGATACAAAAAATAATTATTTTAATACTGATTCAGTAGAATCAGTCATCAAAGATATTTTACAAATTAATCCTAAAGCCGTGATGATTTTAAAATCAACGGTACCTGTGGGCTATACCAAACGTATTAAAAAGGAATTAGGCATTGATAATATTATTTTCTCACCCGAATTTCTAAGAGAGGGAAAAGCACTCTACGATAACCTCTACCCCTCACGGATTATTGTTGGTGAGCAATCTGAACGAGCCACACAGTTTGCTCGTTTACTTAAACAGGGTGCAAATAAAAAAAATATCGATGTGCTTTTTACCGACTCAACGGAAGCCGAAGCTATCAAACTGTTTTCTAACACTTATTTAGCAATGCGTGTCGCTTATTTCAATGAGCTAGATACCTATGCACAAATTCATGGCCTGAGCTCAAGACAAATTATAGAAGGCGTAGGTCTTGATCCTCGCATCGGCAATCATTATAACAATCCATCATTTGGCTATGGAGGGTACTGTTTACCAAAAGATACCAAACAATTACGTGCTAATTATGAGCATGTTCCTAGCAATTTGATTAATGCCATTGTCGAATCTAATTCAACACGAAAAGACTATATTGCCGATTTAATAATAAACCAAAATCCAAAAATAGTAGGGATTTATCGTCTCATTATGAAGAGTGGATCCGATAATTTCAGAGCCTCCTCCATACAGGGCATTATGAAACGTATTAAAGCTAAAGGGATTGAAGTGGTTGTCTATGAACCAGAGCTTGCTGAAACAGATTTTTTTCGCTCACGTGTCATTACTGATTTACATGAGTTTAAATGTATCTCTAGCGTCGTAGTTGCTAATCGTCTATCAGATGATATTAAAGATATTGAGAATAAAGTAGTAACACGTGATTTATTTGGCTGTGACTCCTAAAGATTAAGACTACTTTTCATAACAATAAACAACCCAAATAGACTCTCCTTATTAGTTGCCCTTGCACATAAGAAATAGAGAATTTATTATACAATATCGTACTACTGAAGCCCTTTGTGGTAAAAATTACAAGGAAGTAATCATGTCTAAAACCTTTATACGATTTTTTATAGTCATCAGTTTATTAATGCTCTCTGCCTGCACCTCTACTGTACGAGGTGTGAACTATGAGCTCTATAAAGGCCGTCTTCAAGCACAAACCTATTTAATGGGAAGGACTTATAAACCACGCCCTATGATAATAAGTCGTAAAAATACAAGAGTTGCAAAGCCTGTCACAAATAACAAAGCAAAAAAAGTTACCGTAAGACGAGCAGTATCCAATACTAAACGAGTCTACCCCAGACCTGTCGTTAAGGTTCGCAAAGCTTATAAACCACCTATTTCCAAAGCAAGAACTGTTTATCAACGCTCTTTTGTACGTAGAGCAAAAAAGGCACAACCCTATCGTAAGGCACGATCTACTTATCAACGTCCTGTGATAAAAAAACCAATCAGAATACAACAACGCAAAGCAAGAGTAGCCTATACCTATAAACGTCCTGTTGCACGCAGAGTTTATGTAGTACCTCCAAGCAGAACAGTCAGACAGCGACCCATTGCTCGCAGACCTTATGTAGCACCACAAAGAAGAGCAGTAGCACCACAGTCTGCTACTCCCAAAATACCATTAAGCCAACTTAATGATAATCTTTTTAGTGCTGCTAAAGCAGGTAATATCGCACAAATTAATTCACTGCTAACTCAGGGTGCACAGATTAACGCAGCCAATATGAGTCGAGAAACAGCATTACATGCCGCGGCAACATTAGGACGTAGTGCTACTGTCAATTTATTATTGCAAAAAGGCGCTAATCCAAACGCTACCACGACAGGTGGCTGGACACCTTTGCACTCAGCCGCACGTTTTAGACAGACACAGGTTGCAAGGTTATTAGTTACTAGAGGTGCACAAGTTAATAGGCGTAATAATCAAGGCAAGACGCCTGTTGCACTTGCAACACAAGTTGGAGCAAGCGCAACAGCAACAGCACTAATAGCACTAGGTGGACGATAGATCCTACATTCCGCACCCTAAAAATAAAAATTAGATATTTAGGGTGCGGAATGTAGGATAGTTTCGGATGTTATTAAATCCTCAGCCCTAAGCCGGTCCGCCCCCCTTACTTTCTTATATTTTAAATCGAAAAGAGGAATACTTGAGTTCAACGTATTTAAATATTTTAGTAACTACTCAGCCATAGATATAGTGTTTATTCATCATTAACACCACTATATCTTGTTTTTTAGCCATTTAAAATTAGTCTAATTCATAGATATTTCAAGTTAAATATAACAAAAACACTATAT
>JAGLDT010000137.1 GCA_023145485.1 Cocleimonas sp.
AAGATATGGGCTGAGTAGTTACATATTTTAAAAGGATAATTTAGCTTTTTGATATTTTTCTTGTTTAACTAAATTGCGTAAATTACTCAAGGTTATAAAGGGTAAGTCAACCGACATGCTATTCACTAGCCAAGTTGGTAAACTTCCACCCGGATCGACACTCATTTCATAGATAACTTTCACACTGTCTTTTTGTGGTACTAATAGCCAACGCCCTGACATCTTTTGAATACGAATCAAGTTAGGTTTTACTGGGATATAGTTTGGAACGCCATTGAGCGTAATTTGTATCACTTTTGTCTTTTTATCTTGCCTTAAAACGGAATGAATAACCGAATCTCTACTTTTAGCTGGCCAAGGAAGCCCTGTCACCATGTATCGATAGGACTCTATTTTACTAACTCTTTTAAGCTCTTTTGTCTGCTTTGTATTATGAAATAAGCGTGAATAAATACTGGTATCGTTTATAGTCGCTAGTATTGCACCTAAATGAGTCGGAATAGAAATAACACCTTTAAAGGCTTTGAGTGAAGAACCCGAAGTATTTTTCGTAAAAACTTGTATTCCTCCTTCTTCTTTCGCCAGTTGCCAATTATCTGCATAAACAGACGTTGAAAATAAAAAACTCACAACCACTAATAATCGATACCATTTAACCATTTTAATTTCTCTTAGGAACCAAAAAACCAACCATGTAATAACCGACCTGGTACAAAAGTAAGTGCCCCTGCAATAAGGAGCCCCCCAACGTATAAACTGATCATATTGCTACGATGCATTGCTATATTCCCATTACGTATCGCTAAAAAAGCGGATGGTACAGAGTAAAATACTAAAAAGCTGAATAAATGAATAAAGCCAAAATGACCTAATAAGGTAGGACCAACTTGAGCGGGCATAAACAAAGTGATAGTTGCACTGATTAGCATCAATACCATATATATTTTCCCAAATAATCGATGCAATGGATTACCTTTTTGAGATAATAATAAAAATGTACCGATAAGAAACGCAGGAATAATAGTACCAAGATGACAGTAGGCTAATTGTAGATAAGTCATTTTCTGCTCTTAAAATTGAAGGGGAAAAGGCAATGAATGATTATAAGGTCAATCTTGGTACTGCTTCTAATAATTTTTGTGTATAGGTTTGTTGTGGATTACTACAGACAGTGTCAGTTAATCCCTGCTCTACTATCTTACCTGCTTTCATCACAACTATTTCATCGCTAAGGTATTCAACTACCGCAATATTATGCGTGATAAATAATAATGTCAGGTCTTTTTGTTGACGAATTTCTAGTAATAATTGCAATATTTCGGCTTGAACGGAGACATCAAGTGCGCTGGTGATTTCATCACAAACAATAAATTCAGGGTTTAAGACTAAAGCACGAGCAAGTCCAATACGCTGACGTTGACCTCCTGAAAATTCATGCGGGTATCGCCACAAAAACTCACGTTCTAGTTGGACTTGTTCTAAAATCTTAGCCGCTCGTTCAATTCTATCCTCATCATTTCCACCAATGCCATGTACTAACATCGGCTCAGTTAATGTGGTAATGATTTGTAAACGTGGATTTAAGGAAGATTGAGGGTCTTGAAAAGCGATTTGCATTTGGGGGCGCAGTGGGCGTAGTTCTTTAGCTGTTAAACCCACTAATTCTTTTCCCTTAATTTTCACACTACCAGCGGTGGGTAATTCAAGCTGTAAAATTGCACGCCCTAATGTTGTTTTTCCACAACCTGACTCTCCCACCAGCGCCATAATTGTGCCTTTTTTAATATCTAAATCAATCCTATCAACAGCACGAACATGATCAACCACACGTCTAAATAAACCTTTTCGGATTGGAAACCAAACGTTTAAATCTCTAATTTCGACTAGGTTATCTTGGTTTTTTAGTCTTTCTGGGTCACTCTTGATTGGCTTGCTAAGATTTTCAGGAACGGCGGCCAGTAACTTTTGGCTATAAGCATGTTGCGGATTGCTAAGAACATCTTTGCATAAACCCACTTCAACTAACTTACCCTGTTTCATTACCCCAACTTGATGCGCCATTTGAGCTACTACACCAAAATCATGGGTAATAAATAAAATACTCATGCCATTTTGTTGTTGTAACTTTTTCATTAAACGAAGGATTTCTGCCTGTACCGTTACATCCAATGCCGTAGTCGGCTCATCTGCAATTAATAAATCAGGTTTACAAGCTAATGCCATTGCTATCATCACACGTTGGCGTTGTCCACCTGACAACTGATGTGGATAATTATCAAAACGAGTACTTGCTTGAGGTAAATGAACCTGCTGCATTGCTTCAATTGCTTGTTTTTTTGCTTCCTCCTCCGACATGTCAGGGTGATGCAATTGCAACACTTCCATAATTTGCTCACCAATACTAAAAACAGGATTTAGCGATGTCATTGGCTCTTGGAAGATCATCGCAATACGCGCACCACGAATTTGTCGTAATTCATCTTCTTGTAACGTTAAGGTATTAACGTCTTTATGGAAATCATTAGTCTTCCAGTTAAAAATAATGTCACCCGCAGGATGTGAGGAGATACCTGCGGGTAGTAATTGCATAATAGATAAGGCGCAAATTGATTTACCACTGCCTGACTCACCGACTAAACAAAACGTCTCGCCTTGATTGAGGCTAAAACTAATACCATCAACTGCTTTGACTATCCTCTTGCCTGTTTGTAGATAGGTATGAAGATTTTTTAGTTTGAGCAAGAATGTCTTTTCAATCATTAATTAACCCCCAAGCGACCTGCTAACTGTGGATCAATAGCATCACGTAGCGCTTCACCAATGAGATTATAGGCAAATACAGTTAAAAAAATGGCTCCTCCAGGAAAGGCAGCCATCCACCAATTAAAGGTAGAAGATTTAACCGCTTGATTTAGCATTTGCCCCCATGAAGGGACATCAACAGGCCCTAAACCGAGAAAACTTAACGTTGCCTCCGTTAAAATAGCAGAAGCAACACCAAAGCTAATAGCAACTAGTAACGGCGCGACACCATTGGGTAAAATATGTCTAAAAAGAATAGACTGTAATGGCAAACCACTCGCAATAGCAGCTTGAACATAGTCTTGCTTGCGTAATTTAAGAAACTCTGCACGCACGTATCGTGCATAGCCTGACC
>JAGLDT010000138.1 GCA_023145485.1 Cocleimonas sp.
ACTATTTGTTGGGTTACGTTATTTCACTACGCTCAATAATCTAACCCAACCTACCGTGCTAGAGAAAATCTGACAACACAATAACGTAAGCTGGTTTGGCTTTTGAAGAAATCCAGAATATGTAATGTTGATGCTGGGTTACAATGGAAATTGAATTTCCTGACTGCGTACCCAAATGGGAATTTGGGTACAAGTTCAACCTCTAGTTCCCACGCTGGAGGGTGGGAACTAGAGGAATCATGACGTTACCTACAGTTTATTCAGTAATTCTTGCTGGAGTTTGTTTTGTAGCATTTGTTCTACTTTCTGTTGTTCGTCTTGTAAGCGTTGTTTGAGTTTATCTTGCTCTGCTTTTAAACGTTGCTCTGCTTGTTCCTTTTTGTCTTGTAGTTTTTGTAATTCGTTCTGTTTACGTGCTTCTAGTTTATCGAGTGTTTTTGCTTTCTGATCGAGTAGCTTTTGTTTTAATTGGGCTTGTTTTTTATGTAATTCTTCATCAAGTAGGGATTTTACTAACACATCTAATTCTAATTCATACTGTAATTTATCCAGTGATCCATGAATATGCAGGGGTACAAAGAGATTGCTGTCTTTCTTTTTTGATTCTAGACGTAATTTTAAATCCACTTTATTGCTGACAATATTGATATTGCCCGTGCCTTTGATTAAGAAGTGTGGCGCAAGTAGGTGCATGTTTTCAGTGCGAAATACGCCTCGGTTTGCTTTCCAGTCACCGCCTAAGTTGGTAAAGGTAATGACTTCTTTGCCTTTTCTATTGGTTTTTTTCCTTTCAAAGGCGTTAATCGCTAATGATACGTTCTTAGCTAATTCAGAATCTCGAATGGTGCCTTCGCGAAATTCAATACTGGCGGTTCCAGTGAGGTTTTGTTTAATAATAGCGACGGTATTGCCGCGTGTTGTCAGGCTGGTATTTAGGAAGATGCCTCCTGAAACATAACGGTCTTGAAAAAATTGTAATAGCAGATTCTCGGCGCGTACCTGTTGAATTTGATGACTCATCGTGATGACAGGGGTATTAGTGGTCGCATTAATCGTTAATGCACCGTTATATTTTCCTTTAAAGGCATTAAAACGTAAGGGTTTTGCATCAATAATGCCATTTTTTGCATTAATATTAGCCTGTACATGGGTGAAGTAGAGTTGATCAAAATACAGTTTTTTAATATCAATCGAGCCGTTTAAATTAAGTGTTTTAAGCAGTTGAAGCGGGAGTAATTTATCATTTGGATTGGTTTTTTGCGCTGTTTTAGGGTCAACAGGTGCTAAATAATCACTGAGGACTAATTTATTTATTGTAAGTTTAGTTTTAATCGCGGGGTGTTTAAAATCACTGATTGCCACATTACCCGTTATTTTAGATTGGTCTATGCGTAGATTTAAGTTGCTAAGATTGGCGCTAGAAGGTGTTGCGGTTAGCTGAAAACTGGCTTGGGAATGACCAAAGGCATTTGCTTTACTGGTAGGTGGCAGTTTAATGCCCAACGAGGTTAGCACCTGCTTTAGATTAAATTGATTGGTTTTAAACGCGCCTGTCAGCATTGGTTGAGGCGATAATTTAGTTAATTTTGCACTACCTGTTAATTTTGCTCCTGCGGTTTCTAGTACGATATTATTTAACTGAGCACTCCCCTTATTCGCGCTTAGATTAATATCAATATTTCCTTTGCTATGATGAACCAGCTGGCCACTTGGTACTATTCCACCCTTGAGCGTGGCATTAAGGTTCATTCCTTTGAGCTTAAAATGTTGAGTATTGAGATTGACAGCAATATTTTTACTGCTTAGCTGTGCATATAAATTGCCACCTGATACTATTTCACCCTTCATTTTTGTTTTGATATTGGCATTTTGCATCACAAATAATTGCTGTTTTACCTTGGCATCTAACGCACCTGAAAGATGGGTGTCGATATCACCAATCTTAGGTAATTTTTGCCCAACCGTATGAAGCTTCATCCCCGTTAATCTAAACTGTTGTTGCCTGATATTAGCGATAAGATTAGTGGCACTTAATAGCATCGATAAATCACCACCAGACAATATGTTACCGTTTAGTTTGCTCTTTACATTGGCATTTTTTAAGGTAAATTGTTGTTGATGAAGTTGAGCACTTAAATTACCTGTCATATCGGTCTTTATATTGCCAATATTAGGTAAATCCTTTGCTTCAGCCTTTAGTATCATGGTGTTAATATCGATCAATAAATTCTTTAAATCTGCGCGTAAATTACCTTTTATGTTAGTCGTTGCAGTGCCTGCCTTTTCCAGAACCTTTATTGCAGCCATTTGAAACTCCATACCTTTAATGGTTAGCAGTAATTTATCTAAATCCAACTGTGCATCACCATTAACCTGCATATTGGCACCACTACCCTTTGCAATCACTTGTTCGGATTCAGCATGAACCGTCATTCCAGCAATCTGTAGCTGTTTGTTTTTTAAATTCGCACGGGTATTCCCTGTGATATTTGCTTTAATAATAGCGCCTGCCGTTGGCAAGTCAGAGATTGTTGCTTGTAAATTAATGCTCGGAATTTGAAGGCTTTGCTGTTCAATATTTAGTTGAGTATCGCCTGCAAGATTAAGTTCTAAACGACCGTTTGGGAGTAAGGTTTTATCACTGACAATATGCAGCGTTAAGCCTGCAATATTCAGTTGTTTAAGCGTTCCTGTAATATCACCCGACAATTCGAGATTAGAAAGAGGCAATCCCGATGCGATTGCCTTTAAACGTGTTTCTTTTAACGTAAAATATTGATTGTTTTGTGTCAGTGTCAACCTTGTCGATAAATTGACTGATGCGCTTAATGCAGGGGACTTTTGTTGTAATGTACCATTCAGATTGACGGCAATGGGTTTTTCAGGGCGAAAAGCACCCGTACTTAGATTCAGTGGCGCAATCAAAATATCCTGTTTTGCACCATCATCACGCCAATGGATCTTGGCATTATTCAGCTCCACCCCTGCAACAGAAAGGTTTTTAAACAGGTCGCTGATCAACTCATTTTGAGGGGTACTCTCTTCAGAATGAGCAGAAAAAGAATCCCAATTCGTGCTGCCGTCCGCCTTTTTATACAAATCCAGTTGCAGATCATCTAAAATTATTTTTTCAACTACCAGCTTTTTCTTTAGCAAGGGCATTAACTGCACCCCTACTTTTGCTGATTTAACAGTGGCAAAAGGCGTATTGCCAAATCCCGTGGCATTACTAAACGTTGCTAGACCTAAATTAAGTGCAATATCGGGATAAACTGAAAGTTTGATATCACCATTCAATTGCAAATCACGTCCTGTCTGTTTTTTAACTAATGCACTAATCTCATCTTTATAGCCATTAGCATCAAACGTAACGAGAAAGAAAACAATAGCAGCAACTGCCAGTACAAGGAGTATGGATAATATAAGAAATAAGCGACTGAGTGGCTTCATCTTGTGCCTCGGGGTATTTGTATTTGATAGCTAACTGATCAATTACGGTGCTTTAAAATGGTCAGTTATGTAAACTTCACTAACTCTAGACCGTTGGAGCTGTCAAGATGAGTTACGAAGCTCCAATGTGGTAAGTTAGCTTTCTTAATTATAAGTCAATTAAACCCTTTTTTAAAAACTATGCCTAAAAAAAATATCTATACGATTGATAACTGGTTAATTAATACCGGGCGCATTCTCTTTATTATTTTTTTCATTAGCACCTGCTCCCGTGCAAGTACTCAACATTATGATTGGGTTTCGCCTGCTCTCGGGCTGTTTATTGCGATTGGTTTACTCATTGTTGGCAATATTATTCGTCGCCGAGAAAAAAAAATTATTGCCGTCTGGAATATTTTAGAACACAGCACAGAAGTTTCAGCACAGGAGTTAATGCAACAGACAGGCTTTAATACTCTCTTTATTGAGGATGCGTTACGATTGATTAATGGGCGAGGACACACTTATTATATTTGGGATAAAGAACAGGATAAAATTATTGATGGGCGTTTGCGTACAGCGGTAATAACGGATGTCAAATGTGAAAATTGTGGTGCAAAGATCAGTGAAATCACACGATTGGATACCCATAAAAGCCCAAACTGTACTTATTGTGGCGAAGCTGTTTCAGCAAAAAAAATAAACAAGCTAAAATCAGAAGCAATGGATAAAATCCGTGATTCCACCCCACGTAATAACAGCAAAGGATTTTCCTTATGGGTCTTTATTTTGCTATTAATTATTTTTTGGCCTGCGGCAGTTGCTTATGCCTTATGGAAATCATCTTTAGAAAAGCAACGTTAAGGCTATCCTTATGAAAGATATAACCCCCGATATAATTTTCTCATTAGTTTATGAAGCGTTTGAATCTGCTTGGAACAATAGAGCTAATATTAGTAGCAACGCTAAGCGTTCGTCTTATTTTGTTTCGGAGTTATCGGGGGCGTTTTATTCGCTAACTAAACAAGAGGCATTACAGGGGGTAACCGAGCTGGTACAAAAAACAGAGAGTAGTGGCAAAAAAGCCTCAGGAGAGTGGTTGCTTGATATAGCCATTGTTTCAAAGGTCGTGGCTAGTACAGGCTATAAAAATAGAAGCACACAAATTGTTGATAAAATTATATGGGCTATTGAGTCAGAATTTAGTACCAATCTAGGGGAGTTCTGTAAAGACTTTTCAAAATTACTCCACATAAAATCAAAGGCTTATTTATATGTTGCAGGATTGAATCAAACTCAAATAAAGTCTAGAGAGGATTATATTGAGGCTCAAACTCAATTGGCAATAGAACTGGTAAAACAGCATCAGATAACGGAGCCGTTTTATATGGTGTTTGTTCCTACACCTGGACAAAGCGGGCAATACGCTTCACTTTGGGATAGCTTTGAGTTAGATCAGTTAAAATCATGGTTTCGTGTTGTTGATTTATCCTCAAAGTAACCCATAAATCTTTACCTATTAAATTTTCTTTGTAGGGCAACCACAAGGGATTGCCCCTACGGGAAATTATTTATCTGATATAACCATTCAACCTGCGACAAAAGCAAGTCGAATCGCATCTAACCTTAACTGTGCTGATCCTAGATATTCTTTGAGTTGCTGAGAGTCCCTTTCAAGTTGCTCAATTTCTGCTTGTCGAATATTAGGATTCACTTCAGCGAGTGCGGTTAGTCGTTGAACATCATCATGTTCTTCTTCTGATAGGTGATTAAGCGCCTGCTCTATTAACTCCTGCTGTTGCGGTTCTGCTAATGCTTTTGCTTTATCCACCATCGTGCTAATTTCTGAACGTGCATATTGGATAATTTCATTGGCGGTGTGTTTTCTAACCCGTTCTGATAATAGATTTAAGTCTTCATGTGAGATGAGTTCACTTAAATCTAACCCTGTATTAGTGACCACAACACGTACCATATTTATGGCTAGATAACGGTGTATTTGTAGATGTTTCGGGGCTGGGCAGTTGACACTAAAAATCGCTTCTAATAATAGGGTTCCCGCAGCTAAGGATAGCTCTGACGATTTAGGCAGTGTAATGGCGCAGAAAGTAGCATTACCAAACTCGCCACTGCTAACCATATCCATTGCACCGATAACCATTGGGTGCTCCCATGTTAGAAAATGGACATCTTCACGCGATAATGCGGTTAAACGTTGATAGGTAGCGGTCATTCCTTGGTCAGATAACCCGGGAAAGTGAGCGTCTTGCATATGTTCGGTGGGTTTAATAATGATGCAGTCAGCATTTTGAGGTTGTTGGTCAACGCCTGTCAAATCAAACACACTGTCCATATAACGTGATAATGCCAAAGGATTGGCAGAAAAATTAACCGCTTCAACGACTTCAGCCGCATGTACTTTATGGCAAGAGTTTAATTCTAATAAACGATCACGCCCTTGCTTCATTGCTTCTAGCGCATCTTCACGCAGGGTTTTGCTCTGTTCAAGTAAATCATCAAAGCGTTGTTCGGTGTCCTGCTGATTATCGGTGATGAGACTTTCTATTAATTCATCTTGCACCTGTTCAAAAATACTATGACCAACAGAGCAGACATGTAAAAAAGCATTTAGCCCTGTGTTATACCAGTTTGTTAGCCGTGCTTGTGCCCCTGTTTCAAAATGAGGAACGTGCAATTGGATGGTTTTCGTTTGCCCGATACGATCAAGTCGTCCAATACGCTGTTCGAGAAGGTCAGGGTTTAAGGGGAGATCAAAAAGAATTAAATGATGCGCAAACTGGAAGTTTCGACCTTCGCTACCAATTTCTGAGCAGATAAGAATATTCGCGCCGTCATCGGTATCAGCAAAATAAGCGGCAGCACGATCTCGTTCGATAATGCTTAAATTTTCATGGAAAACAGCCACCCGTGAACTGGTTTTTAGTTTGACATAGTATTCTAGTGCCAACGCTGTTTCGGCATAGGCGCAAATTAGTAAGACTTTTTCATCCCAATGATTATCGAGCCAGTCTGCCAGCCATGTTACCCGTGGGTCAAACTCAAGCCATGCATCTTGTGTTTTATGTAATATTTCGGGATGAAGTTTTTGATCTAGCAACTTAGCAATATCCAGCTCTATTGCATCATGATGTGTTTGATATGCTTCAGGTAGTGGCAGTGGGTAAGTGTGCAAATTCCTTTCAGGGAAACCTGCCACCGCATCACGGGTATTGCGAAATAAAACCCGCCCTGTGCCATGGCGATCCAGCAGACTTTGAATCAAATGCTCAACGCTTAACTCAGCATCTTTTGCATGTTCAAATTCTTCAATCACTTTTTCACCTAAATAACGTTCTAAATCAGTCAGTAATCCTGTATCTTGCTGTGCCTTTTGTGGGTTTTCTTGTAAATCTTGTACTAATTCGTTGACAGGACGGTAGTGTTCTTGCTCTTTTTGAAATGCTTCCAAATCATAAAAACGACTGGGATCAAGCAAGCGCAAGCGTGCAAAATGACTTTCTATGCCTAACTGTTCAGGGGTTGCAGTGAGTAACAGTAAACCTGGAATTTGTTGTGCCAAGGTATCAATGCATTGGTATTCTGGGCTGACTTTATCTTCCCCCCAGATTAAATGATGGGCCTCATCAACAATCATTAAGTCCCACTCAGCATGGGTTGCCTGTTGCAGACGTTGCTGATTTTCTGTTAGAAAAGAAAGACTGCATAACACCAATTGGGCGGATTCAAACGGATTGTTTTCCTCTGCTGCTTCAATATCAAAACAGCGTTGACTATCCAAAATAGTGAACTGCAAATTAAAACGTCGCAACATTTCAACTAACCATTGATGAATCAAGGTTTCAGGAACGACAATCAAGACCCGTTTAACACGCTCTGTTATTAACTGTTGATGCAGAATCAAACCCGCTTCAATCGTTTTTCCTAAGCCCACTTCGTCCGCTAATAAAACTCGTGGTGCATGACGTAATGCTACCTGATGCGCGATATAGAATTGATGGGGTAGTAATTGTACTCTAGGGCCAGATAGTCCATAGGTATCAGAAGATTGCTGACGGCGTAGGTGTTGCAGTGTCTCGACTCGCAGGCGGAAGTAACTGTCTTTATCAATCTGCCCTGCAAAGAGACGATCTTGTGGTTGGCTGAATTGAGCAAAGCTATTTAACTCCAGCTCATGTATATGAACCTCTTCACCTGCATCATTTATTCCTCGATAAACAACACAGCCATTATGTTCTAGATGTTCTGTGACGGTCAGACTGACTCCTGACTCTGTTTTTATTTTTTCATCAATGGGGTATTTAACACGGCTTAACGGCGCGCTATTTAAGGCGTAAACACGGGTTTCATCAGCAGCAGGAAACACAAAGGTAATATGTCTTCCTTCAATTTTTTCCACAAAACCTAAGCCTAGTTCAGATTCTGTATTACTAATCCAGCGTTGTCCGCGATGAAAATCAGTGCTCATAAAGCGCGTCCTTATACTCGTTCTTTAAGAAAATGGTTGATTTTAAACGGGCGTAAAATTAACAGATTTTCTGCAAATAATCGTTAATTATTTAACAAAAGAATCTAATTTAAGCACTCGCATCAACGGATACCGTCGAGAAACTTTATTTGTCCTTTTTTTAAAATGAAAGACTGAGAATAAAATGCTTCTAAATCCTTAGTATAATGTTCTACTATTCGGGTTACAGTGATCCAAAAATATAAACAAAACTAAGGAGTCATAGCATGTCTGAGCTTTTTCCACCAATCCACGAAAATAGGCATTTTTATTTGCCTGTGGATGATATACATGAAATTTATGTCGAAGAATGTGGCGATGAAAACGGTATCCCCGTTGTTTTTTTACACGGAGGTCCTGGAGCGGGATGCGAGGCTTATCATCGTCAGTTATTTGACCCAGAAAAATACCGCATTATCCTATTTGACCAGCGGGGTTGTGGTCGCTCTAAACCTCATGCCGAATTGCGACAAAACACCACCCAACATCTTATTTCTGATATGGAAAAAATTCGTAAATATTTAAATATTGATCAATGGGTCGTGGCAGGTGGGTCATGGGGTTCGACATTAGCGCTTGCTTATGCTCAGGCACATACAGAAACTGTCTCAGGAATGATTATTCGTGGTATTTATTTATGCACAGAGAAAGAAATTCAATGGTTTTATCAATACGGTACAAGTCAGTTTTATCCTGATTATTGGCAGGATTTTATTGCCCCTATTCCAGAAGATGAGCGGGATGACTTACTGAATGCCTATCATAAGCGTTTAACGGGTGATAATGAAATTGCACGTATGCAAGCGGCAAAAGCATGGTCATTATGGGAAGCAAGAACCGCAACATTGCGCCCACATAACCGTTTGCTTGAACATTTTTCTAACCCGCATACTGCCTTGAGTTTAGCGACGTTAGAAGCGCATTATTTTGTTGATAATGGCTTCTTGGAAGAGAATCAATTATTGAATAATACAGACTCTTTAACCGATATTCCTTGTTACATTATTCATGGTCGTTACGACATGATTTGTCCTGTTGAACAAGCCTATGAATTGCATCAACGTTTACCTCTGTCTGAATTGTTTATTGTCCAAGAAGCAGGTCATGCGGCCAGTGAGACGGGTATAAGAGCGGCGCTTATTGAAGCGAGTAATAAAATGCTGGATAAACTTTGAGATCGATGACAATGATAGGATTAATTCAACGCGTGACACAGGCAAGTGTGGAGGTAAATAATCAACAGATTGCTACAATTGATCAGGGAATTTTACTGTTGTTAGGGGTAGAACGAGAGGATTCAAAAAAGCAGGCTGATCGTTTATTGCAACGGGTGCTCACCTATCGAATTTTTGAAGATGATAGCAGGCGTATGAATAAATCACTGTTGGATATTAATGGTGAATTATTAGTTGTACCACAATTCACTCTACCTGCAGATACGAATAAAGGCACACGACCTAGCTTTGGCCCTGCTGCTGCGCCCAAATTAGGCAAACAGTTATTTGATTATTTCTTAAAACAGGCAGAGGTTAAACTAGGAAAAATACAAACAGGACAGTTTGGTGCAGATATGCAGGTTTCGTTGATTAATAATGGTCCTGTAACCTTTTGGTTACACTGTTAGATAAAAATATTTGGCTTGTCGTCCTTGAATATCTACAAATGTTACCTATGTTATAAAGGTGTTTAGGGGACTAAACACATAAAATTTAATTATATAGTTAGGAAAATATTTCATGATAAAAAAGACTCTTTTTGTTAGTGCATTAGCCGTTGTGTTATCCGTTTCAGGTTCACAAGCCTTTGCAAAAAGTAAAGACAAAGGTGATTCTAAAAAATCATCTAAATCTTCTTCGGTGGAGTTATCAAAAAAATCTGACTCAGATACAGATAAGAAACCAGATAGTGCAACACCCCCAACGAGCACTAATAATAGTACTACCAATACTAACAACAATAATACCGCTGATGCAGCACCTGCTCCCGCGCCAGCAGGTGGTGGTGCAGGAACAGCGATTGCAGCAGGTGTTGGTGGTGCAGTCATTGGTGGTTTAGCAGGAGCTGCAATTGCATCGTCAATGTCAGGTGATGATAAACCTGCAGCGACAACAACGACTATTGAAAAAACAGCACCGTCTCCCTTGTTGAAAATGACTCCAGAAGAAGCGCTAAAATCAGCAAAAGAAATGCAAGTCAAAGCATCTGAGGCGGGTTTTTCTTTTAGTAAATCAGATGAAATGCTGAAAAAAGCAGAAGAATTAGCAGCTAAAGATGACGCAGGAAAAAAACAAGCGCAGGAAATTGCTGTGATGGTACACACTTGGGCAGAAGCGGGTGTAAAACAAGCTGATGAACTCAAAAAAGTTGCAGAAAAACTAGGTTTATAAAAGCGCCTATAGCGATTCAGTTATTACATTTTCATAGGAGTCCAAGCGTTAGGACTGAGGATTCAATAATACCCGAACTCTAACTTGCCTTTTTGTCCCAGCTTGAATGCTCTAGGATCGTTGCGTAGAATGACTATGCGCCTTCTGAGAGCATCCTATCTGAAACAAACATTCTGCGTTATAGTTTCGGATGTTATTAAATCCTCAGCTCTTAGCTTGTGCAAATCGCACAAAACAAGTTTGGAACTCCTTAGATTAGGCTTGTTGTTTTTTATTCATAAGGAATCATTGCTGTTCCATAGGCTAGTACTTCAACTGAACCAATAGTGCTATTTCTCCCCTTATAAATAGATGCTGTTTCATATTTAACATTTAATATCAGTGTTGCCTTTTTCTCCATGGCAGCTTCTTTCATCCGCAATAAGGCTTCACGTCGTGCACGATCTAAAAGTGTTTCGTAAGAGGTAACCCGTCCACCAAAAAAATTATGTAATGAAGCCAAAAAACGTTTGAAATAGTCAACCGATATGGTGACGCTACCTAACACTAATTGTTGTTGGAAATTACCGTCAGTAGGTGGAGTTTTAATCGCAATAGCGGGTAATGCATTGAGTTTTTTTTCTCGTTCTATAATTGATTTATAATGCTTTTTCTCAAGGTGTGTGCCAATAAAATAGGCTAAAATCAATAAGATGAGAACAAAGATCAGTTGATATATCATAAGCGACTCTTTTACTCAATAATAACGGCAGTGCCATAGACATAAATCTCAGCCGCTCCTTGGGCAATACTGGAGGTCGAGAAGCGCACATTGATAATGGCATTTGCACCGAGGGCTTCTGCTTGTAACTGTAAACGTTGCATCGCTTCTTCGCGTGATTCTTGCAGTAGCTCGGTATAACCTTTTAATTCACCACCAAATAAATTTTTTAGCCCTGCCATAATATCACGACCAATATGTTTAGCACGGACTGAACTTCCCTGTACTAGTCCTAAATGTTTGACAATAGTCTGGTTGGGTAATATTTCTAAATTACTGATTAACATGTTTTCATTACCTAGATTGTTAGTAACTATTATCAATTTTATTACGTTTGTTTTGAACGCGTTTAAGAATAAGGGGGATTTGTTTTTTAAGGGCTTTATTCATTGATGTTATCCCGTAGTCCTTGTTTTTTAACCCTAGCTTTCTACCTAATAAAGCGGATTCTAGTGCGTATAAAAATTGATCAAAATAATCTCTATTTTGCCTTTCTGCTTCTTTCCAATAATCAATCACTTTAATTAAGGGTTCAGACAAGTCATTATTATCTTCTAGGTGCTCTCTATTTTTTTCTTGACGTTGCTTCGTTATCGCAATTTCATCTAATAGTTGCTCCATTCCCTGATGGATAGCAGGATTAATTGTCTTTGAAAAGGCGAGAAGTTTCCCTGTTATTTCTGTTGTGTAGGTATTAATACGAGGTGCTACCTCATTTTCTTGAGGGTTTTTTCTGCCTAATCGTTTCTGACTATAGCTAAGATCTTTGCGGATCATGGCGTGAACATTCAGAATAAGCTCTCTGAATTGTTTTAAATCAAGGTTTATACGCTTATCTAATTTAACCGCTTCTCGTGAAAACTTGATATCAACCGTTTGTTGATTCTTTGTATCATGAGCAATCCATGCGCGACGAATATCTTTTTGTATTAGTTTTTGCTTTTTTCTTAATGTATAAGCGCCCTCCTGCCATGTTTTCTTTGCATGAGAGAGCATAATCGAATGACGCGGGTGTTCATCAATCAAATCATCAATATCCTCTAATAAAACCTTCATGGTGTTAATTTCACTGTCTACTTGTTCTAGTGAAGCGGTTAATGGTTTATAGACCTTGAGCGTAAAGTCATGAATCTCTTCTTGGTTTTCATTATTAAAACCAAGATCTAAGCCTTTCCATTCGGTTCCTTCAATACTGTTTGAAACATGCCACGTTGAAAAGAGAATAAATAATAAAGAGGCAAGAGCAATTAAAATAAGCTTTTCAGTGGGCATATCAGGTTTATTTCGGCGTATCTTTTTTATAAAGAGATACCAGCCAATTAAAAGCGCGATAGCGACGACAACAAAAAGACCGTATAAAATAGTAGCAAGCATTGGAGAGCCTGTGGTTTTGATAAAGTTATTAGGAAAAATCCAATGTTATACAATACAAAAAAAAGGCTGAGTAATCAGCCCTTTTTTAGCATTATTTTAAGTGATTAGTTAGAAAGATAAAGAGTGGATTAAGACTCTGACCCTAATACTCATGACGAGGAGTCTCATTATAGTGAGCCTAATAATCGTTACGATTCATTCCAGGAGGGTAAGGTGCGTAACTTTCTTCACGCCAAAAGCGATTTTCTGGTTTTCTGGGGCGATCATAACATTGAATGACACCACGCCTACAAAGTGAGCTACGCCATTCATATTTATAAAAATGTTTTGCGATAGGGTGATTTTTTGCTTTAAAATGAACGTTAACGGTAGGTGAGTACTCCTCTCGACCAAAACCAGTCCCTGCGTCAGCTGCTGAAGAGGGTGCACTTCGTGCGCTTTTATTGCTCTGCAATGAATTTTCTTGGCGATACACCATACGAGGTTTTTCATTATAGACAGCGAGTGCGATGACACCCATTGCGGAGTGATCTCTCCATGCGCTTGCATAAGAATTTCCCTCTGCGGTGAAGAAAAATCGATTGACGCGACTTTTTCCTGTGCGCCAGCCTTTATACGTTGCGGTTTCATAAGGAGAAAGAATGTACATTTTTTCATGTGAACGTAACCATGATTTTTTTCCTGTTAAAATATTACGGCCATCAACAGCAATAATAACGCCAACCCGTTTATTTGACATATTCCGTAAACGCAGGCTATAACGTTTTCCTTTCTTTGCCTCAATATAGGCACGCTTTACTTTATGAGCTTGGCTAGTGGTTGGGATTTTACGAAAAACTCGTCCTCTATCATCAATAATATCCACTCGTATAGGTGAATAAGTAGCAACAGGACTGCGCGCTTCTGCTGTTGTTATGGTCGCTAGGGAAGTCAGCATCAAGAAGAGAAGCTGATAAAGTGTTAATTTAACCACGCTGTTTTTTGTTTTATGAAGCATAATAGAAACTCCTTATTATCATTAATTGGGGGGGGGAGAACTGACACATTATAACTATCTAAGTTGTTTGTAATTGCATGAGAACAAACACGCTTAACATTTATTGTAGAGTCAGAGGGCTTTCAAAACCCTTAATATTAAGGACACAGCTTTGCTATTTTTGTTCCATTACTAAGCTCGTTAAGTTAAAGGAGCATAAATTAAATTTACAGCTATAATTATTATTTCAGTTAAAAATTATTGATTTGGATAAAGATTCATTTTTTCTGAACTGATACACTTAATAAATTTGCTAAGGAAGAAAGCTTCAGTACTATATAATTATCTTCCTAAGAAAATTTTTTACCGAGATTGGATATTAATGGAAATTGCGCTCACTTTAGCTGCTGTTTTAGGCGGGTTACTCTTTATTTTTAGTTATTTGAAATTTGCGTTAACAGGATTTCGCTATCATCCTGTGACAGGATTCCTTGCATTAATCCCTGTCGTTAACTTAATTACCCTACCAACACTGCTGGATAGTAAGTTGATACGCATCATTCTTTTTGGCATCTTTGGTTTAGTACTCTCGGTTGGTGCTTGGTTTTTAGGGGCTGATAAGTCATTACAGCGCCATATCGCGACATTGCGCGGTCAACCTGTATTAGTTTCCACCGCTGACCAAAAAAATAGCAATGAAGACAATAACCTTTCTAGTACTAATGCATCAGCACAAGGGAGAACGGATGGACAAGATAAAGACTCCAAAGGAGTCGCCTCTTCTACCGATTCAGTCATTCAAGCACACCCTGTCTATCTTGAAAATTTACCGAAACAAGCACTTTATAGTATGGCGTTTGTTGATGCGCCCGTTGAGCAAATTAATACACTAAAAGGGCGTGTTGTGCGTATTGTTACTAGTAAAAATACAGTTGTTGAAGGAAGAGTTCAAAATACAACAACAGCAAGTGTTTTCATTAGTCGGCAAGGTGGTGAAAATATAGCGTATGAAATGTTAGTTAGTAATATTAAACAACTTCAAGTTTTGGTTAAACGCTAAGGTCTGCTCTGTTTTATAGATGCTGTAGCCTGTGTTGAGAAGAGGAAATACAGGAAAGTGAATATCTATAAAGCTATTTGTGTGTTTACTTCCTTGGGGTAGCCTAACTCCCCTATTCAGAATAAAGAGGTTATATGTCAGAAACTTCCTTACCATCATCCATGTCTTGCTTTGTCTATCGAAGCACAAAAAATTCTGAAATGTATTTATATCTACCGAACAAGGATCAGTTTGATAGTGTACCTGCATCGCTCATAAAATTAGTGGGTGAGGTTGAGTTTTCATTTGAATTTCAATTAAATACAGAGCGTAAACTATTACGCTATGAGGCCAGTGAGGTGATGCGTAATCTATTAGACAATGGCTTTTTCTTACAAATGCCCCCAAATGGTTACCGATCAGAGAATAGTGGTGAACTAGAAGTGAATGTTCATGGTTTCTAACCTACATTCCGCACCCCAAA